>NZ_JACVUU010000015.1:0-171603 GCF_016516145.1 Klebsiella sp. S69
AGCTCAAACGCCGGGGAACGCTCGCTGACGTTCCCGGCCTTGTCGGTTACGGTGGTGCTCAGGCTGTGGCTGCCTTCATCCAGTGCATCAGGGGTGTAGCTCCAGCGTCCGTCCTCACCTGCAACCATCGTACCCAGTACCGTGTCGCCGTTATAGATCGTGACCGTGGCCCCCGCCTCGGCGGTACCGCTCAGGGTCGGTGTGGCGTCGTTGGTCAGATCGCCGCTGGTCAGCGGGCCGGTATGCCCGGCCACGTCGTCGGTCACCTCCGGCGCACTGGCAGACGGCGCGGTGGTATCAATCGTTAGCTCAAACGCCGGGGAACGCTCGCTGACGTTTCCGGCCTTGTCCGTCACCGTAGCGCTCAGGCTATGAGGACCTTCGCTAAGCTCCGGTAAAGTAAAGCTCCAGTTGCCATCCTGATCCACAACCACTGAACCCAGTACGGTATCGCCGTCATAAATCGTTATCGTGGCGCCCGCTTCTGCCGTCCCTTTGATCTCCGGCGTTGTATCATCGGTCACATCACCGGAATGAAGCACACCAGTGATGGAACCAACATTGTCATTAACCGTGATGTTCTGTGCTGCAGTGGGTGCTTCAGTATCAGAATCGCTGTCGGAATCCGAGTCACTGTCGGAATCCGAGTCGCTGTCAGAGTCAGAATCGCTGTCGGAATCCGAGTCACTGTCTGAATCCGAGTCGCTGTCAGAGTCAGAATCGCTGTCGGAATCCGAATCGCTGTCGGAATCCGAATCGCTGTCGGAATCCGAGTCACTGTCGGAGTCAGAATCGCTGTCGGAGTCAGAATCGCTGTCAGAGTCAGAATCGCTGTCGGAGTCCGAGTCACTGTCGGAATCCGAATCGCTGTCTGAATCGGAGTCGCTGTCAGAATCCGAATCGCTGTCAGAGTCAGAATCGCTGTCTGAATCTGAATCGCTGTCCGAGTCCGAATCGCTGTCTGAATCAGAATCGCTGTCGCTATCCGAGTCACTGTCAGAATCCGAGTCGCTGTCCGAATCCGAGTCACTGTCAGAATCTGAGTCGCTGTCCGAATCGGAATCGCTGTCTGAATCTGAATCGCTGTCCGAATCCGAATCGCTGTCAGAGTCAGAATCGCTGTCGCTATCCGAGTCACTGTCCGAATCGGAATCGCTGTCGGAATCCGAGTCGCTGTCAGAGTCGCTGTCCGAATCCGAGTCACTATCAGAATCGGAATCGCTGTCAGAGTCAGAATCACTGTCAGAATCCGAATCGCTGTCTGAATCCGAATCGCTGTCTGAATCCGAATCGCTGTCGCTATCCGAGTCACTGTCTGAATCGGAGTCACTGTCAGAATCCGAGTCACTGTCGGAATCCGAATCACTATCGGAGTCCGAATCGCTGTCTGAATCGGAATCGCTGTCGGAATCCGAGTCGCTGTCGGAATCCGAGTCGCTGTCGGAATCCGAATCGCTGTCGGAATCCGAATCGCTGTCAGAGTCAGAGTCGCTGTCCGAATCGGAATCGCTGTCCGAATCCGAGTCGCTGTCAGAATCCGAGTTGCTGTCAGAATCCGAGTCACTATCAGAATCCGAGTCACTATCAGAATCCGAGTCACTATCAGAATCGGAATCGCTGTCAGAGTCCGAGTCACTGTCTGAATCGGAATCGCTGTCGGAATCAGAATCGCTGTCGCTATCCGAGTCGCTATCAGCATCCGAGTCACTATCGGAGTCCGAATCACTGTCCGCATCTGAGTCAGTTTCTGAAATCGAAGAGTGGTGATCTTTATTTGAGGTACCAGCAAACATTGCCGCAATACCCAGCAAAGCCGCGCCCGCCATTACCCATCCGGCAATACTTTGCCCTGCGCCTCCGGAGGCGATGACTTCTGAGAGATCGCTAATCAGCGAATAGTGGGCCCCATCGGTACCCGCACCTTCCAGCCACCATAGTGCGCCGGTTTCATCATCCATGAGCACCAAATCACTGTGCTGTCCATGCTCATCCACAACGAAAAAGTTTTTAATAGTAACGGTATCGCCGTTGTGGAGTTTTAGAACCAGATCATTACCTTGCCGGGTATACGAACTAATATCTTCACGCTTAACGTGCAGGAGAACCACTGACTGCGTATTGAGATTAATTAGATTGCCATCAACGGTGTATTCAACACCCGTTTCTTTCACTGTCACATTTATATTTTTCATCAGGTTACACCCTTGAAATGAAGACGCAGTCTGAGGTATGAGATAATTCTTAATTAGGCATCTTATTAGATATACCAGAACTTGCAGTCCCGCAAGGAGAGGGAAAACATTCCATTCACATCCTGAAATAACACAAACCCCATATATTACATAATGTTAAAATAATGAGCTTACATTTTGAGATGTTAATAAGAGAGATAATTAAAACGGTTACTCACGGTTATTACAATAAAGATAAAGTCATGGATAATACTTTTCTAATAGCGTTAAACCGCCATTTTTATGATAATAGAAAAATATCCGTGATATCTCTCAAAAAAATCATGCAAGAAAAAGCAAAAAATAATTTAAAGTTTAAAATAAATTTTAAGCAATATCCATTATATTTATAATGGTTTACTTATAAAAATAAATTGTTTGTGAATGGGGAAATTTATAAATAAGCAAGAGGGAATTCAGAGAGAGTCTTTTAAACCCACAAAGTTAATGTGAGTTATCGGAAATTAAAGAAACGTTTCGATGTAGTTTTAATTAAAATACTACCCACAAATAATTTAATGCATATGCATAATAAAAAACCCCGGCCTGCCGCTGAGGGATCCCCATAAAACAGCGCTAATAAACCAGCACCATACTTCGGTAGGCTCTGGCGAGGTGGTTAAGAACGGTGCTCAGCACCGTTCGCCTTAATATTAGCGGGGAGTGTCGCAGGACATTCTCCGCTAACGTCAGATAAGAGATTACCCGCCGCGATTTAACACTGTTGGCCTGATACCTTACATGTAATCCTTTACTTTCTGCATGATAACCAATAAGCCACAGGACTATTGTGCTCAGCGTTGCCAGCAGGCTCAGCACCAGCATTCTTCCCGCTGAACGGCTGTAACTGGCCCGCAGACCGAACCCGAACCGTTCGCTTTTCTCATCGCGGAAGTTCTGCTCTATCTGCATTCGGCGACTGTATAACTTCATGATTTCACGTGGCTTAAAGTCGTCTGTGCTGCTGAAGATGAGCCACGGCTTTTTTGCTGAAGAGCGCCCGTCGCAAACCTGAGATTTGCGTTTTATACGACACCTTGAGTGCCGGTGTTTCCGGCCTTTTGGTTCTTTCCTGTGCAGATAAAAATGTCCCTCACACCGGGCATACTCCGCCCGTGCAAGCGTGCCTGGCCCCGGATATTCTGGTTTACTGCTGGCCTGTAATTCCTGACGTCTGAACCAGTATTCACCTTTGCTGTTCAGGCGCATCTGGATATTACCCCTGACACGGCCAATAAAATCCCATCCGAGCGACCGGATATGCCGGAACCAGGCATTCTGGAAGCCCGCATCGGTAACGATGATGACTCTGGCCGTCGGGTTCACCGCCCCGGCAAGGGCATCAAGGAAGGCCTTTTGTATCTGTCCATTCTGCTGCTTTTCTGACGGGACTATCCAGCTTAACAGCGGAAGCGAACGCCCATCGCAAAGCAGACTGGCGCGGAGCACATGATATTCCTGAGACGGATAGCCACTCCAGTCAACCGCAATAACACACAGCGATAATTTCCGTGTCAGCATGGTGATAATGCCATTGAAAATCAGAGGAATATCCTGATGGAGTGATTTATTGCCCAGTAGACGATCAACTCGTTTGATTTTGTTTTTGACCTGAGCAGCGCCGGGTAAATAACGTCCGATACTGGTCAGCGTCAGTGACGCGCCGTTGATTAAGGCAAGCGTGGCGTCAAGGAGGGCATTTTGTCGGTATTTGTGAAACGGAGCTAAAGCATCCCGGAAGAAATTCTGACATACTCGGCAGGCAGGCATAGAGGTGATCTCATTGAATTGATAGCACAATCAGTAGATCACAAAACTCTATGCCTGTCTTTTTTCACCCGCCCATTACTGGGGATTCCTCAGCGTCAAGCGGGGTTTTAGGTTTAGCGGGCTAATCCTAATCGCGGAATTTCTATCGCCGGACAGCGATCCATCACCACGTTTAGACCGGCGTCTCGGGCGAGCACTGCCGCTTGTTCATTGATGACCCCTAGCTGTAGCCACAAAGTTTTAGCACCGATAGCCACCGCTTCCTGGGCAACGCCCCAGGCTGCTTCTGAGTTGCGGAAGACATCAACCATGTCCACTTTTTCCGGCACCTCGGCCAGCGTGGCATATCCTTTTTGCCCCAGCAGCGTAGTACCCGCAACCTTAGGAGAAACCGGAATGACGTGATATCCCTGCTCCAGAAGGTACTTCATCACCCGATAGCTTGGGCGATCGGGTTTGTCGCTTGCCCCCACCAGGGCGATAGTCCGGGTCGAGGTCAGAATACCTGCGATATCGTTCTCTTTCATCATCATCCTCCTGCTATTTAGCCCAAGTGTATGCTAATCCGAATAAACCAGCATTAGTGCTAACCCGCAGATGCGTCAAATTTTTTCATCCCGATGCTTGCAGCAGCAGACACTTCCAGTAATCTGTCTGCAGGTCAAAATGTGGAATGAAATGATGGAACTAACAACACGTACACTGCCAGCACGTAAACATATTGCGCTGGTTGCTCACGATCACTGTAAAGATATGCTGATGAAATGGGTAGAGCGCCACCAGCAGCTTCTGGCACAACATACGCTATCGGCAACAGGTACAACCGGTAATCTGGTATCACGCGCAACCGGGCTGGAGGTGCACGCTATGCTGAGCGGCCCAATGGGCGGCGACCAGCAGGTAGGAGCCCTGATATCAGAAGGTAAAATTGATGTTTTGATTTTTTTCTGGGACCCGCTGAATGCGGTGCCGCATGACCCTGATGTTAAAGCGTTACTCCGTCTGGCAACCGTGTGGAATATTCCCGTTGCAACGAATGTCTCGACCGCCGACTTTATCATCCAGTCTCCCCACTTTAGCGATCCGGTCGATATTTTGATTCCTGATTACCAGCGTTATCTCGCTGAGCGTCTGAAATAAACCACGCTGGCGGCCTCGCCGCCAGTCATTACGGCTTTCTCGCAACCGGCACGTCCAGCGCCTTCAACATATCAACAAACGGTGACGGCTGCTCTTTATTAAACAACAACCAGACCCGCAGACGCGCGCGCGTAAGTGCGACATACAGCAAACGTCTCTCTTCAGCATCGGCAAAATCCTCCGGTTGTGGTAGCAGTGCCTGCTCCATAATCGACTCACGCGCCGAAGCCGGAAATGCATCATCACCGTCCTGAAGACCAAGGATAATGACGTAATCTGCTTGCTGCCCTTTGCTGGCATGAATAGTCATGAAATCGAGCTGAAGATGGGGCCAGCGTGTTGCAGCCTTTTCCAGCGCCGCTGGCTTCAAATGATGGTAACGCGCTAACAGCAAGATCCGCTGTTCCCGCTTGACGTAACCGCTCATTTTATCGAGCAGATCGTCGAGTTTATCCTCCGCTAACAACGTCACCGCTTTTTTGTCGCCTGCAATCAGACTGTTGAGTGGTTTCGTCAACTGATGCGGGTTTTGCTGGATAAATCCGTTTGCGACCTCGCCTATCCGGCTATTAAATCGGTAGGTCGTATCCAGCGCGCAACAATCCCCTTCGCCAAAATAGTGATTAAAAGCCGTCGTCAAAGAGAGTTGAGCACCGCTAAAACGATAGATAGCCTGCCAGTCATCGCCAACGGCAAACAGCGTGGTCTGCGTATTTTGTCGACGTAACGCGGCGAGTAGTGACGCCCGCTGCGGAGAGATATCCTGAAATTCATCCACCAGAATATGCTTCCACGGACTGACAAAGCGGCCTTTATCGAGAATATTTATCGCCTGATGAATCAGACCGGAGAAGTCGACGGCATTTTCATCTTTTAACGCCGTTTTCCAGGCTTTTAGTAAAGGGGCCATCAGCTTGACGCGTTTACTAAAAAGATCGCGTACCTCCTCAGGCGCCCCGGCAATCATCTCAGCCTGCGAGCCGCCATGCATGCGCATCAGGCTTACCCAGCGATCGAGGCGGCTGGCGATGCGGCGCTGCAGCTTTTTATCCTGCCAGAAATCCCCTTCAGGGATCGGCCAGCCCATTTCTTCCTCCAGCCACAGTCGCCAGCCTTTCGCCTGCGCTTTTTTCTCCTGACACTGCTGCTGCCAGCTTTCGAGCAGAAGTTTTTGCCGCGCAGCGCTGTCGTTTTCCAGCTTGCTAATCATCGGCGCTTTTTTACTGCCCTGCTGAATAATATGCAAAGCCAGAGCATGAAAAGTGCGCGCGGAGATCTCGTCGGTTCCGAGGCGTTCGCGAATGCGCTCATCCATCTCCTGCGCGGCCTGTCGACCAAAAGCCAGCAGCAAAATTTGCTCAGCTGCCGCTTCGCCCCGGGTCAATAGCCAACCTGCTCGCGCCACTAAAACAGAGGTTTTACCGCTTCCGGCCCCTGCCAGTACCAGCAATGAACGCTCGCCGTTCACCACGGCGCGCGCCTGAGCCGGATTCAGCGGCGATGATTCAACTGCAGCAAAAAATCCCCGATATTGTTCCAGCATTGATTCAGTAAATTTTTGGTTATGCTCAAGCCTGGCCTTTTCCGTATCCCCCAACCAACTCTGGCACTGCCGCCATAATTCACGGCAGTTTTCAAATCCCTCAAGGCGGCTTGTCGGCACGGGGAGCCCGCTAAGGGCATGGCGAATTTTCTGCTGAATATCGGACACCTGCTGACGCGTCAACCATTTACCCTCGGCGCTTGAACGCGCCACATCAGCCAACTGCTGGCGCAGCAGATCGGCGGAAATCTCGCTCATTTCCGCGCTCCACTGCTGCCAGAGAGCATTCAGATGATGGTAAAAACGCTGAGTTTCGGTCCATTCGGTACCATGCAATCGCACAACTTTCTCGCCCGGGAGGATAAATTCCAGCTCTCCCCACACTAGCCCACGCTTGCAATGAATAGATAATAACTGATTGAAAGGTATAAGATATTCATGGCTATCACCGGAAACCTTTACTCCGGCATTAAGAAGTTGCACCCTGTCATAAGGGTGTTGAGCCATGCGTTTGCCCAATGTTGTCGCTCTGAGTTCCATATAATGTCGAATTTCAATCAGGTTGGATGTTTTTAAGTTTAACCGCCAGCGACCGGGTGCTCCAGCGTAAAAAACGCTACAATGGCCGGACCTTATTATCTACAGAATTAAACCGAGGGTTTATGCGTACCGTTCTGAATATTTTAAACTTTATCCTTGGCGGATTCGCCACCACGCTCGGCTGGCTTCTGGCGACGCTGGTCAGCATAGTACTGATTTTTACGCTGCCTCTCACCCGCTCCTGCTGGGAGATAACAAAACTCTCTCTCCTTCCCTATGGTAATGAAGCCATTCATGTTGATGAACTCGACCCTCAGGGAAAGAATAGCCTGCTTAACGCGGGCGGAACGTTGTTGAATATTTTATGGTTTATTTTCTTCGGCTGGTGGTTGTGCCTGATGCATATCTTTTGTGGGATCGCCCAGTGTCTGACCATCATCGGCATTCCGGTAGGCATCGCCAATTTTAAAATCGCCGCGATTGCTTTGTGGCCGGTAGGCCGGCGAGTCGTTTCCGTTGAGACCGCTCGTGCTGCGCGTGAAGCCAACGCGCGTCGCCGCTTTCAGTAATTGAATGGAACAGAGAAATGCTCAGCCCCCTGCTACGCCGCTATACCTGGAACAGTGCCTGGTTATATTACATCAGGATATTCATCGCACTCTGCGGTACGACCGCATTTCCCTGGTGGCTCGGCGAAGTAAAACTCACCATCCCCTTAACGCTTGGCGTCGTGGCCGCGGCGCTGACTGACCTGGACGATCGTCTGGCAGGACGTCTGCGTAATCTGGCCATTACCCTTGTATGCTTCTTTATCGCTTCGGCCTCGGTGGAGCTTCTCTTCCCCTGGCCCTGGTTATTCGCGGCAGGATTAACCGTTTCCACTATCGGCTTTATTTTGCTTGGTGGTCTGGGACAACGCTACGCCACCATCGCGTTTGGCGCGCTATTAATTGCCATCTACACCATGTTGGGGGTAACGCTTTACAGCCAATGGTATCTCCAGCCGCTGTTTTTGCTGGCTGGCGCGGTGTGGTACAACCTGCTCACCCTCGCCGGGCATCTGATTTTCCCTATCCGTCCCCTTCAGGACAATCTGGCACGTAGCTATGAGCAGCTCGCCCGCTATCTGGAGCTTAAATCCCGGCTATTCGATCCGGATATAGAAGATGAAAGCCAGGCCCCGCTCTATGACCTGGCAATAGCCAACGGCCAGCTGGTGACTACGCTGAACCAGACCAAAGTTTCCCTGCTGACTCGTCTGCGCGGAGATCGCGGCCAGCGCGGTACTCGCCGCACGTTACAGTACTATTTCGTGGCGCAGGATATCCATGAACGTGCGAGTTCATCACATATTCAGTACCAAACGCTACGCGACCATTTTCGTTATAGCGATGTGATGTTCCGCTTTCAGCGTATGCTATCAATGCAGGCGCAGGCCTGCCAGAAACTGTCGCGTGCCATTCTGCTGCGCGAGCCCTACCTGCACGACACTCATTTTGAGCGCGCTTTTATGCATCTTGACGCAGCGCTCGATCGCGTTAAGGCCAGCGGCGCGCCAGCGGAACAGATTAAAGCGCTGGGTTTTTTGCTGAATAACTTACGGGCTATTGACGCCCAGCTGGCGACAATTGAATCGGTCCAGACCACCGAACAGTCCATTCACAGTACGGAAAACCTGTTAGCCGACGACCAGCCTAACGGATTTAGCGATATCTGGCTGCGCTTGCGCAGTAATATGTCTCCTGAGTCAGCCCTGTTTCGTCATGCGGTTCGAATGTCGATAGTCCTGTGCGCAGGTTATGCCTTTATCCAATTGACCGGGCTGAACCATGGCTACTGGATATTACTGACCAGCCTGTTTGTTTGTCAGCCAAACTATAACGCCACTCGCCATCGGCTGGCGTTAAGGATAATCGGGACCTTGATCGGTGTGGCCATCGGCCTGCCGGTACTGCTCCTCGTCCCGTCCGTTGAAGGCCAGCTGCTTTTGATTGTCCTGACCGGCGTGCTGTTCTTCGCTTTCCGTAATGTGCAGTACGCCCACGCGACAATGTTCATTACGCTCCTTGTCTTGCTCTGTTTTAACCTCCTGGGAGAAGGTTTCGAAGTTGCCCTACCGCGCATATTCGACACTCTGATTGGCTGCGCTATCGCCTGGGCCGCAGTGAGTTTTATTTGGCCGGACTGGAAATTCCGCAATCTCCCTCGAGTGCTCGAGCAAGCAATCAATGCCAACTGCCGATATTTAGATGCCATTCTTGAGCAATATCACCAGGGGCGCGACAACCGCCTGGCCTATCGTGTTGCACGCAGAGCCGCGCATAACCGGGATAGCGAACTGGCCTCTGTCGTATCGAACTTATCAACAGAACCCAAAGCGGGCTCACAAACGCGGGAAACTGCTTTTCGTTTGCTCTGCCTGAACCATACCTTTACCAGCTATATCTCTGCTCTGGGAGCCCACAGGGAAAAGCTGACAACGCCAGATATTCTGGCGCTGCTGGATGATGCCGTGTGCTATGTGGATGACGCGCTGCACCATTCGCCAGCCGATGAACTACGGGTACAGCAGGCTTTAGCAAGCCTGCAGACCCGGATCCAACATCTTGACCCTCGCGCCGACAGCAAAGAGCCTTTAGTTCTGCAGCAAATTGGACTGCTGCTGGCGCTACTGCCAGAAATTTGTCGGCTACAGCGACAGGTTGAGATTCAACCTGAGTAGGCCTCCATCTCCTGTACCTGTACCGCCGCCCACTCCTCAAGCTCCTGACGCTGTTGCGTCGGGAGCGTGGCCGCATGCACGCCCGCAATAGCTCCCTCTAATGAATAAAGGACGTTTACCGTTAGCGCTTTATTCATTTTTCGTAGTCTGAGCCAGGCTTCTTTCGCGCCAATTTTTCGCAGCGTTAATTCATCTTTGATACCTGAATTAATCAACTGGAGCTCCATGTGAAAACTAATATTTGGAAGATTCTTTAATCTTCCGGAATGTCGCTGCCGATGTTTTTCATTGCGAGCGGTCTGTAATGATAGTACTGATAAATGAAAAAGCATTTTGCTGTCACGCCAAAGCCCTTCATCTATATGATAGTACTTAAGCGCAACCAGACGACCATTCTTCTGCATCTTCAACAGCGGGTTTTTATGCGCCACGCGATACTGCGCACTCTGCTCACAAACCCGAAGATAGATCTCCCCCTCAGCCATCATGGCAAACACGGTATTATCTATCGCCAGGCTATAGCCACCAAATAAGGGCCGACAGCTTATTTTTCCTAATGGAGACAAACATGCCCGAAACTGATGGATCCTAAGACATACGAGTTTCTTCATGATTATTCCTTTGTTAATCATGTAAATAAGACATAAATTTGCTAACGGATCCGCTAATAAGAAAATAAGGGAGTTCCCTTTATGCAGCAACATGAATTATCTCTTTATTTTACTCAGCTTGTTTTTTTGCGAGCAGCTTTCCGAAAATAGCCTTTTGATGAAGTAAAAAGCAGGAAAGGTAAAATGCTTAATTAATATTAATCAACCCGGCGAACATAAAGCATGGCGTCACCCGCGATTTATAAATGGTTAACGTCATAATTTGTGGGAGGAATTTTTTAAAGAAGAAATGACCACAACGATGAATTCACATTCTGTACACCCCATCACTCAACGCTGTCAGATTGTCTTCATTGCCAAAGATGTACAAATTTCATCCAGAAAACGAGAAAATAGAGTTGATCTTTCATCCTGTCGCATATACTGTATATGCATACAGTAACCTACAGGCGGGATAGACTATGTTTACATCAGCTCACGCAAATCGTTCACCACTGACTTCTACTTCAGTACGTCGTCGCTCTCATGACGCTACCGAACAGCCAGCTAACGGGCTGATCAGTGAAATAGTCTATCGAGAAGATCAGCCCATGATGACGCAACTGCTACTGCTTCCTTTATTACAACAGCTTGGTCAGCAGTCGCGCTGGCAGCTCTGGCTGACACCACAGCAGAAGCTGAGTCGCGAATGGGTACAGTCATCCGGTTTGCCGCTATCCAAGGTGATGCAAATCAGTCAGCTCTCCCCTGCTAATACGCTCGAATCAATGGTTCGCTCACTGCGCACGGGAAACTATAGCGTGGTCATTGGCTGGCTGTCGGAAGAACTCACCGTTGAGGAACATGAACGACTGGTTGCCGCTGCAGAAGAAGGTCACGCGATGGGCTTTATCATGCGTCCGGTAAGAAATACCGCTCAGCCTGGCAGACAACATTCCGGGCTAAAAATTCACTCAAACCTGTATCATTAACTGAGTTTAGGATTAATCCTGGAATTTTTTTTGCCCGCGACTGAGATTGGCTTTCATCGCGGGCGTTTTTGTTAAAATGCTTGTCTGATGCGGGTTCGCGACTTTTTTTGCCTCGATTGAAGCCAACCCTATTTGTTAAACATAGCGTACACAACCCTTTTTTTTCATATGCCTGACGGAGTTCACACTTGTAAGTTTCTAACTAAGTTGTAGACTTTACATCGCCAGGGGTGATCGGCTTACGCTGCATGTATCAGCACAGTTAACAACAAGTCACGCCCCGGGTGAAGGATTTAACCGTGAGGTCTTCTGAACCTTCATGGCGAATTTTGGATGATAATGAGGCGCAAAAAATGAAAAAGACAGCTATCGCGATTGCAGTGGCACTGGCTGGCTTCGCTACCGTAGCGCAGGCCGCTCCGAAAGATAACACCTGGTATGCAGGTGGTAAGCTGGGCTGGTCCCAGTATCACGATACCGGTTTCTACGGTAACGGTTTCAAAGGTAACAATGGTCCAGTTCGTAACGATCAGCTGGGTGCTGGTGCGTTCGGTGGTTACCAGGTTAACCCGTACCTCGGTTTCGAAATGGGTTACGACTGGCTGGGCCGCATGGCTTATAAAGGCAGCGTAGACAACGGCGCTTTCAAAGCTCAGGGCGTTCAGCTGACTGCTAAACTGGGTTACCCAATCACTGACGATCTGGACATCTATACCCGTCTGGGCGGCATGGTTTGGCGCGCTGACTCCAAAGGTAACTACGCTTCTACCGGTGTTTCCCGTAGCGAACACGACACTGGCGTATCCCCGGTATTCGCGGGTGGCTTAGAGTGGGCTGTTACTCGTGACATCGCAACCCGTCTGGAATACCAGTGGGTTAACAACATCGGCGACGCAGGCACCGTTGGTACCCGTCCTGATAACGGCATGCTGAGTCTGGGTGTTTCCTACCGTTTCGGTCAGGAAGATGTTGCTCCGGTTGTAGCTCCGGCTCCGGCTCCGGCTCCGGAAGTGACTACCAAGCACTTCACCCTGAAGTCTGACGTTCTGTTCAACTTCAACAAATCTACTCTGAAACCAGAAGGTCAGCAGGCTCTGGATCAGCTGTACACCCAGCTGAGCAACATGGATCCGAAAGACGGTTCCGCAGTTGTTCTGGGCTACACCGACCGTATCGGTTCCGATGCCTACAACCAGCAGCTGTCTGAGAAACGTGCTCAGTCCGTTGTTGATTACCTGGTATCTAAAGGTATCCCGGCCAGCAAAATCTCCGCTCGCGGTATGGGTGAATCCAACCCGGTTACTGGCAACACCTGTGACAACGTGAAAGCACGCGCAGCTCTGATCGACTGCCTGGCGCCGGACCGTCGCGTAGAAATCGAAGTTAAAGGCTACAAAGACGTTGTAACTCAGCCGCAGGCTTAAGTTATCTCGTTAATAAAAAACCCCGCGATGCGGGGTTTTTTTTGCTTCAACTGCTGTCATCAAAGTCAAAGCTGCAGAACGTTGAGGCGCTTATACCCTCGCCCCAATTGCTATTCTTTACCTAGCAGAACCTGCAAATCATGCTTCAGGCTCGACATCTTGCTGGCATACTTCTCTTTATGCTCAGCATCCTCAATCAACTGCACAATGGTTTCCGACAGCGTTTTACCCCGTCTTTGAGCCAGACCGGCGAGGCGTTGCCAGACCATAAACTCCAGATCGATAGACTTTTTACGCGTATGCTGATGCTCCGCGTTAAAATGACGTTTGCGTCGCGCGCGGATCGTCTGCTTCATGCGGTTAACCAGCTCTGGGTTGATATGATGCTCAATCCAGGTATTCACCAGCACGGGTTCATTTTCAAGCGTCAGTAATAGATCGACCGCCGCTTGCGCAGCGCTGGCTTCAATGTAGCGGGTAATAAGCTCACCTTCCCGATGCTTTTTTACCAGATATGTCCATTTCCAGCCGCTTTCGAGATTTTCCAGTTGTTGATATTTCATTGCGATCTCAATGTGACCGTGTAACTCATTTCAGGATATCAGTTTTTTCTCGATGTGCTGAGAATAAATCATCTTTCGTGATGTTGGTAGATGGCCGATCGCCGTGACAATCGCAATCCCCCGTGTGCTCAGACGCCGCATAATGTATAATCGCGCGTTTTACATCTGACTAAAAAACAGCGACTTTGACCATTACGAAACTTACCCGAAACGACCTCGCTCCTGATACGGAAAGTTATCAGGCGCTGTTTGCACAAGCCGACTTAGCTCACGCAGAGGCATCCCTCTCAGGCGAACTGCAACCCCGTTTATTCTATGCCCTGGAGCAGCTTCTGGTCACTCCAGCCATTTCGCCATTTATGCTGGTTAAAATTCCGGAAGAGCCGGAGTACCTGCAATGGCTCGCTAACGAAACTCGTACTTTACATCAACCGCCGGAATCCCTCTGCGGAGTAAGCTATCAGATTGATGGCGGAAAAATCTCGCTCTCGCCGGCGCAAACCGCTGAAGATAATTTCGCAAGCGTCGCGCCGGTCGAAGCGGCAGATTGGGTCGAAGCGGAGCAGCTATTTGGCTGCGTGCGCCAGTTTAACGGCGAGATCGCTTTACAACCGGGTCTTGTCCATCGGGCTAATGGCGGCGTACTGATCCTCTCCTTGCGGGCCTTACTGGCTCAGCCTCTGCTATGGATGCGGCTAAAAAATATGGTGGCTCGCCAGCGTTTTGACTGGCTGTCATTTGATGAGTCTCGCCCTCTTCCGGTGAGCATTCCCTCTATGCCTTTGAGCCTGAAAGTGATCCTGGTCGGCGAGCGGGAATCTCTTGCTGATTTTCAGGAGATGGAGCCCGAGCTTTCTGCTCAGGCTATCTACAGCGAATATGAAGATAACCTGCAAATCGCTGATGCAGAGACGCTTAAGCAGTGGTGTCAATGGGTCTGGCAAAATGCCCAGCGGCTCGAACTTCCGGGGCTGTCCGCTACCGCCTGGCCGCTGTTGATTCAGGAAGGCGCTCGCTATACCGGTGACCAGGAAACCTTGCCCCTGTGCATACTGTGGATCGCCCGCCAGCTTCGCGAAGCCACCGCCTTCTGTGAAGGTGACGAGATTAGCGCCGAAGAGATGCAAACCATGCTTGAGCGTCGTCTGTGGCGCGAAGGCTATCTTGCCGAACGCATCCAGGATGAAATCCTGCAGGAGCAAATCCTGATCGAGACGGAAGGCGAATGCGTAGGGCAGATCAACGCCCTCTCAGTCATCGAGTTTCCGGGCCATCCGCGCGCGTTTGGCGAGCCTTCTCGTATCAGCTGCGTCGTGCATATTGGCGACGGTGAATTTATTGATGTTGAGCGCAAGGCGGAACTGGGTGGCAATATTCATGCGAAAGGCATGATGATTATGCAGGCATTCCTGATGTCCGAGCTGGAGCTTGAACAACAGCTCCCCTTCACCGCATCTTTGACCTTCGAGCAGTCATACAGTGAAGTGGATGGCGACAGTGCATCCATGGCCGAACTGTGCGCGCTGATCAGTTCTCTGGCCAATGTGCCGATTAATCAAAGTATCGCCATTACCGGCTCAGTCGATCAGTTTGGTCGCGTACAGCCGGTAGGCGGGCTCAATGAGAAAATTGAAGGCTTCTTTGCTATTTGTCAGCAGCGTGGGCTAACCGGTAAACAAGGCGTCATTATTCCTTCCGCCAACGTTCGTCATCTGAGCCTGGCGCAGGAGCTGCAACAGGCGGTTGCGGATGAACAGTTCTTTATCTGGGCGGTCGATGACGTAACCGAAGCGCTGCCCATTCTGACCCAGTTACTCTGGGACGGCGAAGGACAAACTTTACGGCAAACCATACAGGAGCGGATTGCGCAGGCGACACAGCAAGAGAGTCGTCATCGCTTTCCGTGGCCGCTACGCTGGTTAGGCGGTTCAGGTTCGAACTGATCGGACTTGTTCAGCTTACACGTGTTAGCTATCCTGCGTCCCGAACTCAAAATAAGGCTTACTGAAAACATGGTAGATAAACGCGAATCCTATACAAAAGAAGACCTTCTTGCCTCCGGTCGTGGTGAACTATTTGGCGCGAAAGGCCCTCAACTGCCGGCGCCAAATATGCTGATGATGGACCGCGTCATCAAAATGACCGAAACCGGTGGTAACTATGACAAAGGTTATGTCGAGGCAGAACTCGATATTAACCCGGATCTGTGGTTCTTCGGTTGCCACTTCATTGGTGACCCGGTAATGCCGGGCTGTCTGGGTCTGGATGCCATGTGGCAGCTGGTGGGCTTCTACCTGGGCTGGTTAGGTGGCGAGGGTAAAGGTCGTGCGTTAGGCGTAGGTGAAGTCAAGCTCACCGGCCAGGTACTGCCAACGGCGAAGAAAGTAACCTACCGCATTCATTTCAAACGCGTGATAAATCGTCGTTTGATTATGGGCCTGGCGGATGGTGAAGTGCTGGTTGACGATCGTCTGATCTACACCGCAACCGATCTGAAAGTGGGCCTGTTCCAGGACACTTCCTCATTCTGATATAAGCAGTCACGCTTATAGACGGCGAAGCCCCCGCGCAGCGGAGGCTTCTTTTTAAAGAGACAGTCAGGCAATTTGTACCCTGTCCTCCATGGCCTCTCGCCAGCCTCCCAGCCAATAAGACCTCTGGTTTAAGGTCTGGTAAGGACACATTTCCTTCGACCTTCCGGTAATACCGGCCTGGTACCCACGCTGATGTGCCCGTTCCAGGCGATCTCGTTTTTGTCTCTTCATGCCTCGTTTCCCTCATTCTTTGATCTGGTGGAAAAGAAAACAATGGTCACTAAATACGCAACCACGGTTAACGAATACCGCGAATCGGGGATAGCGTCAATGCGCAAAATTCACGCCATTGTCATATTTGTGAGCTACATGAAACTTCATTTGTACAAAAACTGTGAACCAGCACAAGTAACAATCTGATGAGACAAATAAAAAAGCCGCTGCGATTTTCATTTTCGCTGCGGCTTTTTTTCTTATTAATTTTACTTATGGCAAGCGGTTAATCTCGCTGGCAATCGCCGCCGCTTCCTGAGTCCAGGCCTGAGCTAGCGTTTTCACCATCGCATCGTAGCCATCTTCTTGTTGCTTGAGCTCGATATGGAATGGCCGCTTAATCAGCTGTCCCTGATGCTTCAGTAACCACTCACCGCTAACGATAACCCGACCATCGTAACGACCGTGAAAACCGCTGACGGATACGTTTAGGGTATCCTGCTCGCTACCCAGCGGTTGAGAAGCCACGACCCAGCCGGGAAGCTGATTGCTAAGGTTCGCCACCAGCGTCGTTCTTAGCTGCTGATCGAGCGGACTCGCCCACAGATTGTTATTTGCAATCACATACTGAACATCGGTGGTCTGATAGACCACCCCGTTACCGGCAAGATAATCCGGAATACTGACCTGCTCGACCCAAAGCAAATTTTTGCTCTGGTGTGCGGCGCTTTGCGCGCCGCCCTGAGCCACGGGAAGCTGGTAGTAAGTTTTACTCTCACCGCCGCTGCTGCATGCCGTCAACGCGCATACCGCCGCCGCTATTAGCCATTTCTTCATTATTTCGCTCCTTTCGGCTGCGGATCTTTTTTATCCTTCGCCTCAAATACCAGCGCATTGCTCTTATCATTAAGCGTTTTCAGTACCGGCTGCAGTTCGCGCAGCACCTGGTCAAGACGCTGCATATCCGCAACCATCTTATTGTAAGCCGCGGAGCCAGGCTGGAAGCCCTGCATACTACGATTAAGTTCACGTAGCGTACTCTGCATATCACCCGGCAGCTGCTGCATAGACTGACTTGAGGTGATCTTATTCAGACTGTCGAGCGTCGCCTGTACGTGCTGCATGGTTTTTTCACTTTGCGCCAGCGTACTGGTTGCCTGCTCCAGCAGTGGATTAATTGGCAGATTATTAATCTTATCCAGCGCATCCATCAGGCGCTGCTGGATCTGCGCCAGACCACCGCTTACGGTCGGAATAATCGGATAACCGCCAAATTCCTGGATCTTGCCGCGCGCAGGAGCTTTCGGATAGAAGTCGAGATCGATATACAGCGCGCCGGTCACCAGATTGCCGGTTTTAAGCGAACCGCGCAGCCCGCGATTCATTAGATCATCGATATGCTTACGAATGTCAGGATCGGCGCCTAACTGATTGATCAGACGTTCCGGCTCAATTCGCACTTCTACCGGGATACGGTAATCGTCGTTTATGTTCTGCTTCAGGCCTGGAATAAAGAACGGTACCTTGCCTACGGTCCCAAGACGGATACCGCGGAATTCAACCGGCGCGCCGGGCTGCAGACCGCGAATAGAATCTTTAAAGAACATCACGTAGTCAATGTGTTGAGTGAACACAGAGTCCTGAATGCTGCGTTGATCGTCAAACAGATGATATTCGGTTTTATTCGCCACCGGTTCCCCTAGCGGGAGTCCTTCAGGGATATCAAAGCTGACGCCGCCGCCAAACAGCGTCGACAGCGATCCCATCTCAACGCGCATGCCGGCCGCGGTCAGATCCACCGCAATACCGCTGTCCTTCCAGAAACGCACGTTATTAGTGACCAGCCGATCGTTAGGCGCGCTAATAAACAGCTGATAGGTGATATTGCGTTTTTGCGCATCGAAGGTGCTGGTTTCCACCGAACCTACACGATAGCCGCGGAAAAGCACCGGGTCGCCGGGTGACAGCTGACCCGCTTTGCTACTTTCCAGTAGAATACGAATGCCTTTCGCATCGGGTGAGGCCAGCGGCGGTGAATCCAGCAGCGGATACTGCGCAGGGACAGAGCCTTTGGTCCCCGGTTGCAGTTCGATATAGGCGCCGGATAATAGCGTGCCGAGGCCGCTGATACCTTCACGACCAACCTGCGGCTTAACCACCCAAAAAACCGAATCCTGATGAAGCAGTTTTTCCATGCCAGAATTCAGTCGGGCTTTAACCTCCACGTGAGTCAGGTCGTCCGTCAGCGTTGCGCTTTCAATCACGCCGACGTCAACGCTGCGGCTTTTAATGCGGGTCTTTCCCCCTTCAATGCCTTCGGCATTGGTTGTGATCAGGGTCACTTCCGGCCCCTGGTGGCTATAGTGATAAAAAAGAATCCAGGCGCCAATTAGCGCCGTCACTATCGGGAAGATCCACACCGGTGACCAGTTCTTCACCTTTTGCACCTTCGCTTCTCCGCTCTTATTTTCCATGCTGCAGTCTTTCCTCATGGCTTGAATCTGGCTCACGATCCCACAACAAACGCGGGTCAAAGGTCATGGCCGAAAACATTGTCATCACTACCACCAGCGCAAACATCACCGCCCCTATCGCCGGATAGATATTCATTAACCCACCTATGCGCACCAGAGCGGAGAGGACTGCGATGACAAACACATCAATCATTGACCAACGGCCAACAAACTCGACGACTTCATAAATCAGATGCATGCGCTCTGAGTCGCGATCTCCCCTGCCGCTGGCGTTCCAGCAGAGCCAGCCAATGGCGATCATTTTTAAGGTTGGCACCATAATACTGGCGATGAATATCACCATCGCCACTGGATAGGATCCTTCGCTCCACAGCAGGATCACCCCCGCCATAATGGTGGAAGGCATTTTATCGCCAAGCAGATCGGTAATCATGATCGGCAGAATATTGGCGGGCATATAAAGGATTAGCGAAGTCATTAACAGCGCCAGCGTCCACTGCAGGCTGTTTTTACGCCGGGCAGTCCCCTTTGTATGACAGCGCGGACAGACGGCCTCATCAATCGGCAACACCGCTGTACAGCATGAGCATGAACGCAGCCCCTGACGCAGTCCGGACACGCCAACTTTCAGCGGCTGCTTGATAGCCGGCATTGGCGCAATATCATCCCACAGCCAGCGGCGATCCACGCACTGGAACGTCCGCAGCTGTAATACGCAGAACATACACCACGGGACAAAGCTCAGGCCAACGCCAATATCGCCATAGGCCATCAGCTTAACGAAGCTGACCAGTACCCCGGCGAGAAAGATTTCCGCCATTCCCCAGGTTTTAAGATGAAACAGAATACGCGCCAGAAACGCTTTCAGCCCGGATGGCATGCGCACCCGGTTGACCAGCAGGAGTATAGTGACCAGACAAAAAGCCGGCACCAGCTGGACGAAAAGCAAAAAGAACGTGCCGAGGCTGGCATAGTCCTCGGTGAAGAGGACGTTCGGGATTTCCAGCAATTCAATTTCGCTGCTAATCCCCCCGACCTTCATATAGATGAAGGGAAACAAATTGGCCAGCAGCAACATGAACAACGCGACCAGCGCATACGCGGTAGGACGCTGCCGTGGCGCGTCCCATGACGTTGTCAATGTCGTTCCGCAGCGCGGACATGCAGCTTTCTGGCGATGCTCCAGCTGCGGCAAAGCCACCAGCAGATCACATTGTCGGCACAGAATATGCCGCGCAGCATGATGATGATCGCACATGAAAACTCCTCAGCTTATGCGCCGTTTTTTAGCCCTTCAAGATATTCCCAGCGTTCGAAGGCGGCTTCCAGCGCCTGCTCCGCTTCACTCAGCTGCGCCAGTACCTGCTGCGTATGGTCATGCGACTGACCAAAGAAAGAAGGGTCGGCAACCTGCTCCTGCAAATTCTGCAGCTGGGCTTCCAGTTCTTCCAGCTTCTGCGGCAGCTGTTCCAGCTCGCGCTGCAGGTTATAGCTTAGTTTGCTGGCAGCACGTTTGACACTTTCTGCTTTCGGTTGAGCAACTTCAACACTCTTTTTGGAAACCGGCTGCTTACGCGCGAGGTACTGCGCTTGCTGACCGCGGGCGTCATGATAGCCGCCAACGTATTGGCCAATTTGCCCTGCGCCTTCAAAGATCCAACACTCTGTTACCGTATTATCGACAAACTGACGGTCGTGGCTAACCAGCATCACGGTTCCCTGATAGCCGTCGACGAGTTCTTCCAGCAGTTCGAGGGTTTCGACATCCAGATCGTTTGTCGGTTCGTCGAGAATCAACAGGTTACTGGGCTTAAGGAACAGACGCGCCAATAGCAGACGGTTGCGCTCGCCGCCCGATAGCGCACGCACCGGCGTCATCGCGCGTTTCGGATGGAACATAAAATCCTGCAGATAGCCCAGGACGTGGCGCGGCTTGCCGTTCACCATCACTTCCTGTTTACCTTCCGCAAGGTTGTCCATCACCGTTTTATCCGGATCAAGTTCCGCGCGGTGCTGGTCGAAGTAGGCCACTTCCAGCTTGGTGCCTACATGAATACGCCCGCTATCCGCCTGCAGCTGACCGAGCATTAGCTTCAGCAGCGTAGTTTTGCCGCAGCCGTTCGGGCCAATCAGCGCAATTTTGTCGCCGCGCTGGATTTGGGCGGTGAAGTCTTTAACCAGCACCTTGCCATCAACCTGGTAGTTAACATTCTCCATTTCGAACACAATCTTGCCCGAACGCGCGGCCTCTTCAACCTGCATCTTCGCGCTGCCCATCACTTCACGACGCTCGCCGCGTTCGCGACGCATGGCCTTTAACGCCCGCACGCGTCCTTCGTTACGGGTTCGGCGCGCTTTGATCCCCTGACGGATCCACACTTCTTCCTGCGCCAGCTTGCGATCGAACTCCGCGTTCTGTAGCTCTTCTACGCGCAGCGCTTCTTCTTTATCCAGCAGATACTGATCGTAGTTACCCGGATAGGTCACCAGCTTGCCTCGATCGAGATCGACAATGCGCGTCGCCATATTGCGAATAAAAGAACGGTCATGCGAAATAAAGATGATGGTGCCTTTAAACATCTTCAGGAAACCTTCCAGCCAGTCGATGGTTTCAATATCGAGGTGGTTGGTCGGTTCATCGAGCAGCAGCACCCGCGGCCCGCTGACCAGCGCGCGACCGAGGGCCGCTTTACGCAGCCAGCCGCCGGAGAGCGATGATAGCTCGGCGTTAGGATCCAGATTCAGCTGTTCCAGCACTTCATTAATACGACTGTCGAGCTGCCACAGCCCTAAATTGTCCAACTGTTCCTGCAGACGCGCCAGCTCATTGAGATTCTTGTCGCTCGGATCGGTCATCACCAGCTGCGAAACATCGTGATAACCCTTGAGGTATGCTGCTTGCTCAGCAATCCCTTCCGCCACAAAGTCATACACGGTTCCGGTGACGTCACGCGGCGGATCTTGCTGCAAACGCGCCACAACCAGATCCAGCTCATAGATAATGCGCCCATCATCAAGACCCTGTTCGCGGTTGAGGATCTTCATCAGGGTCGATTTACCCGCGCCGTTGCGCCCCACCAGGCAGACACGTTCGTTATCTTCGATATGCAGTTCAGCATTATCCAGCAGCGGCGCATCGCTGAAAGAGAGCCAGGCGCCGTGCATACTAATTAAAGACATTCTTTATTCCTTTCAGGCTGCGGTAATCAGCCAGCAGTTGTGAATCTGACGGTTGCGGGCAAAGTCCTGAGACAGCGTTTTTTGCGTAATCTCCTGCGCCTTCAGGCCCAGCTGCGCCAGCCCGTCATGATCCATACGGAAACCGCGTTTGTTGTTTGAGAACATAATCGTGCCGCCTTTACGCAGCAGACGTTTTAAATCGGTCATCAGACGCAAATGGTCGCGCTGAACGTCAAAGGCGTCATCCATACGCTTCGAGTTGGAGAAGGTGGGCGGATCGATAAAGATCAGGTCGAATTGTTCGGTCGTCTCCCGCAGCCAGCCCAGCACATCGGCCTGCATCAGGCGATGCGCGCGACCGGTTAAACCATTGAGGCGCAGGTTACGCTCAGCCCATTCGAGGTAGGTACGCGACATATCAACCGTGGTCGTGGATCGCGCGCCGCCAAGGCCGGCGTGAACGCTGGCGCTGCCGGTATAGGAGAACAGATTGAGGAAGTCTTTACCTTTACTCATCTGCCCCAACATGCGGCGAGCGATACGGTGGTCGAGGAACAGCCCGGTATCCAGATAGTCGGTCAGATTAACCCACAGACGCGCGTTATACTCCTGCACCTCAATGAATTCACCTTTTTCGCCCATTTTCTGGTACTGATTTTTACCTTTCTGCCGCTCGCGGGTTTTCAACACCAGCTTATTCGGCGCAATCCCAAGCACGGCAATGGTGGCAGCAATAATATCGAACAGACGCTGACGGGCTTTATGCGCGTCAACGGTTTTCGGCGGCGCATACTCCTGCACCACAACCCAATCGGCGTAACGGTCAATAGCGACGTTGTATTCCGGGAGGTCGGCATCATACAGGCGATAGCATTCAATACCTTCCTGGCGCGCCCACTTCTCATGTTTTTTCAGGTTTTTACGCAGGCGGTTGGCGAAATCTTCCGCCAGCATCGCGGTTTTGCCGCCTTCGTTTTCCGCAAGGTGGTAATTCTTCTGTACACAGTCGAGCGGGCCGTTTTTCGCTTTGAACTGCTTATCGGCGCGCAGCTGCAGGCAGCTCAGCAGATCCGGCGAGGCGCTAAACAGCGACAGGTTCCAGCCGCCAAACTGGTTTTTCATAATCCGCCCCAGCAGGCTATGCAGGGCAATCAGCGCCGGCTCGCTCTCCAGACGCTCGCCGTATGGAGGGTTGCTAATCACTGTCCCGTAAGGGCCCTTCGGCAACGGGTTGCTCAGCTGGGCGACATCTTTCACTTCGAAGGTAACCAGCTCGCCAATACCGGCACGGCGGGCGTTACGCTGCGCGCGTTCGATAACCCGGGCGTCAACGTCGGAACCGTAAAAGCGCGACTCATACGCCGCCAGCCCCTGACGGGCGCGGGTTTGCGCTTCGGACTTCACCTCTTTCCAGATAGCATCATCATGCTGCGCCCAGCCGCCGAAACCCCAATGGCCGCGGTGTAAACCCGGCGCCCGATCGGTCGCCAGCATCGCCGCTTCAATCAACAGCGTACCGGAACCGCACATGGGATCGAGCAGCGGCGTACCGGTAGCCCAGCCGGAACGCATCACTATCGCCGCGGCCAGGTTTTCTTTGATTGGCGCCATACCGGTACCGTCGCGGTAGCCGCGCAGGTGCAGGCCCTCGCCGCTGAGATCCAGAGAGATATGCGCGGTCTCTTTATTCAGCCAGACGTTAATGCGCAGATCGGGGTTTTCGCGATCGACGTTGGGACGCGGCAAATTCTTACGCGTAAAGCTGTCGACGATGGCATCTTTAACCTTCAGCGCCCCATACTGGCTGTTGCGGATCTCTTCGTTCAGCCCGCTAAAATGCACGGCAAAAGTGGCATCCTGGCTGAAAATCTCCGTCCATGGAATGGCCTGCACGCCAAGATACAGATCCAGGTCGCTGTATACGCTGCACTGCCCCAGCGGCAGCATAATCCGCGAAGCCAGTCGGCTCCACATCAGGCTTTGATACAGCAGCCGCGTATCTCCCTGAAAATGGACCCCGCCCTGGACCAACTGGCAGTCCACCGCGCCCAGCCCTTCCAGTTCAGTTTTTAACAGCTCTTCCAGCCCACGAGCCGTACTGGCAAACAGAGAATTCATATCGTCACTTTTACTAAAAGAAAATTGGTGCGCATTATAGCCAATATGCGCCCCATGTCATAAAGTTAAAGGCTTATTTTTAAAGCCAGGGGCAGCGTATGGTAACCCTTTCGCGACTTTTTATTCATCCCGTCAAATCGATGCGGGGAATTGGCCTGAGCCACGCTTATGCAGACATCAGCGGGCTGGCCTTCGATCGTATATTTATGGTGACGGAAACCGATGGCACCTTTATCACCGCTCGTCAGTTCCCGCAAATGGTCAAGTTTACTCCCGCGCCGCTCCATGATGGTCTGCATCTGACCGCTCCGGACGGTAGTAGCGCGATCGTGCGCTTCAGCGATTTCTCCGTGCAGCAGGAGCCGACCGAAGTCTGGGGCAACCATTTTACCGCCCTGATTGCCCCGGCCGGGGTGAACCAGTGGCTAAGCGGTTTTTTCAACCGCAGCGTTCAGCTGCGCTGGCTGGGGCCAGAGCTTAGCCGTCGGGTAAAACGTCACGATGCCGTCCCCCTCTCCTTTGCCGACGGTTTTCCCTATCTGCTGGCCAATGAAGCTTCGCTGCGAGACCTGCAAAATCGCTGTCCGGCCAGCGTAAGCATAGAACAATTTCGCCCGAATCTGCTGGTGACCGGCGCGGCCGCTTGGGAGGAAGATACCTGGAAAGTGGTGCGTATTGGCGAGGTCGTTTTTGATGTCGCGAAACCCTGCAGCCGCTGCGTGTTGACAACCGTCAGCGCAGAACGTGGGCAAAAGCACCCTGGCGGTGAGCCATTAACCACCCTACAGGGATTCCGCACGGCGCTGGATAACGGCGATGTCGATTTTGGCCAGAACCTTATCGCGCGAAATAGCGGCACGATCCGCGTCGGCGATGAGTTAGAAGTGCTGGCCCGCGGCCCGGCGAAGGCCTACGGCGCCGGGGAAAGCGACAATTCGCTGGCGCCTGAGACTCAGCAGAACGCAACGGTGGAAATTGAGTGGCAGGGACTGAGCTTTACCGGTAATAATCAGCAGATCTTGCTGGAGCAGCTGGAACAGCAGGGAATTCGCATTCCTTACTCCTGCCGGGCAGGGATTTGCGGCAGCTGTCGCATCCGTCTGGAAGAAGGGGAAGTCAGCGCGCTGAAGAAAAATGCGGTCGCCGCCGATGGCACCATTTTGTGCTGCAGCTGCGTACCGAAAACCGCGGTAAGGCTGGCGCCTTAAACCGCCTGGCCCAGGCTGTAGCTGGCGACGGCGGTCGCTGGCTGCAGTCGGTCGTTCATAATTTTAATCACGTCCCCCAACTGCATCACTCGCCCGGCAAGCGTCAGTCCCGGCTGCGCTAGCAGGCACAGCGCAGCGTTTTCGCCGGGCTCAACCACCAGCAGATTAACCTGCTGACCGGTATCGCTCAGCCATGCGCTAGCGGCATCACCGGTACCGGGCTGCCAGCTCTGTTGATGAGTAGTGAAATGCCAGCTTTTCGGCATCTGCGGCTTAAGGAAACGAATGGCGACCAGCGCATTGAGCACTAATTCAGCGCGCTGTTCTTTGGATAATTCAAGGTCGCGGCATTTTTCTTCAAATGAAAAATAGAGTGCGGCGTCATCAACACAAAATCCGGAAGGGGCGAAGGCATCTGGCGTCAGCATCCGGCGGGGAAAACGGGATCGGAATAACATACCATTAGCCAGATCGAGCATCATGCGGTCATGCTCTTCATCGTAATACCAGCGCCAGTTATCGTCAGGTTTAATCCGCATTTCTACCCCCGTCCTCTTTCACATCCATCTGCAATAAACAGCAAAACTGCTACAGAATATTTCAAAAATTAAGAAAAGACTAAAATGTCTAAATAAGCAACAATGAAGGAATATAAAACAACCAGGGCTATAAATAAAGCCCTGGTGGAGTATCAGAAGGGGAAAAGATTAGATATGGGTAACAATTTCTTTAATCAGCGGCGGACCTTTAAAAATAAATCCGGAATAAATCTGCACCAGAGTCGCACCGGCGGCTATCTTTTCACGAGCGGCAATCACTGAGTCAATACCGCCGACGCCGATAATTGGCAGACGGCCATTTAATTCCTCAGATAGCATACGGATGATTTCGGTACTTTTCAGCTGCAGCGGACGCCCGCTAAGCCCACCGGTTTCATCGCAATGTTTCATTCCCTGCACCAGTGAACGATCCAAAGTGGTATTGGTGGCAATGACCCCATCGATATTATGTCGGACTAAACTGTCCGCAACCTGGATCAATTCCTCGACGGAAAGATCCGGAGCGATCTTTACTGCCAGCGGAACATATTTTTGATGTTTTTCCTGGAGTTCACGCTGCTTATTTTTAATACCAGAGAGCAGATCGTCGAGAGCTTCTCCGTATTGTAACGTACGCAAGCCCGGAGTATTCGGCGAGGAGATATTAATGGCGATATATCCGGCGTAAGCGTAGATTTTTTCCATACAAATCAGGTAATCATCTTTGCCTTGCTCTACCGGGGTATCTTTATTCTTACCAATATTAATCCCCAGAATGCCGTCAAAATGCGCTTTTTTTACGTTCTCTACCAGGTTATCCACGCCATGGTTATTAAAGCCCATGCGGTTGATCAAACCTTCGGCATCAACCAGGCGGAAGATCCTTGGCTTATCGTTGCCCGGCTGCGGACGAGGCGTTACGGTACCAATTTCAATGGAACCAAAGCCCATTGCGCCAAGGGCATCGATGCATTCGCCGTTTTTGTCCAGCCCGGCGGCCAGGCCCAGCGGGTTCTTGAATGTGAGTCCCATGCAGGTCACCGGCTTAGCCGGCACCTTCTGGCGAACCAACATTTCCAGCGGGGTACCCGAAACACGGCGTAATTGTTGAAAAGTGACTTCATGAGCGCGCTCAGGATCGAGCTGAAAAAGGGCTTTACGAACGAAGGGGTAGTA
Source organism: Klebsiella sp. S69 (assembly GCF_016516145.1). Taxonomy (NCBI): domain Bacteria; kingdom Pseudomonadati; phylum Pseudomonadota; class Gammaproteobacteria; order Enterobacterales; family Enterobacteriaceae; genus Klebsiella; species Klebsiella sp. S69. Next base: position 26,958 of record NZ_JACVUU010000015.1, read on the forward strand.
CATGAACTCTCCTGGATTCCCGGTGTGCAAACCGGGGGCGTATTATGTGCGATCCACCCCGGAAAGGGAATTGACCTACGACAAAAAATCTTATCTCCGACGCAAACGTTTACTTTTCCCCCTTCGTTATGCGCTTTCTGACAATCCAACGCCGGATAAATCATTTAGGGAAAGATAAGCGCTCTGTCACACTGCGGCTAAATGTTATCAATTATAGATAAATGAAAATATTTGGTTATAAGGAGAGAATATGCGAGTCATAACACTTGCGGGTAGCCCGCGTTACCCTTCCCGCTCCAGCGCGCTCCTGGAATACGCCAGAGAGACCCTCTCCGCGGCGGATATCGAGGTTTGCCACTGGCACCTGCAGAATTTTGCCCCGGAAGACCTGCTCTATGCTCGCTTCGATAACCCCGCTCTTCACGCGCTTAATGAACAGCTTGCCGGCGCGGACGGGCTGATTATTGCCACGCCGGTCTATAAGGCTTCTTTTTCAGGCGCACTCAAGACGCTGCTTGATCTGCTGCCGGAACGCGCGCTGGAAGGCAAAATCGTTCTGCCGCTGGCTACCGGCGGGACCATCGCGCATATGCTGGCGGTGGATTACGCCTTAAAACCGGTACTCAATGCGCTGAAAGCTCAGGAGATCCTCCACGGCGTTTTTGCTGACGATAGCCAGGTCACGGATTATCAGCATAAACCGCAGTTTACGCCGAATCTGCAGGGTCGCCTCGACCTGGCGCTGGAAACTTTCTGGCAGGCGCTGCATCGCCCCAGCAGCCGCGCGCCGGCGCTGAAAACCTTACAGCGGGTTGAGCACGTTTAACGACCAGCGCATTGCCCTTAACAGGGCAATACGCTAGCGAATAAGGAATACTCCATGGCGACGCTTTCGCAAAAATTTCTCATCCGCATAGCTCCCTGGCTTTTACCGGTGGGCAGCGTGATTATTTGGCAATTCGCCTCCTCCATCGGCTGGCTTTCCACCCGGATTTTACCGTCGCCGGAAGGCGTGCTCAAAGCCTTCTGGACGCTCTCCGCCAGCGGCGAACTATGGCAGCATCTGGCCATTAGCTCGTGGCGGGCACTTATTGGTTTCAGTATCGGCGGCTCCATTGGTCTGGTTCTCGGGCTTATCAGCGGCCTCTCGCGCTGGGGAGAACGCCTGCTGGATACCTCTATTCAGATGCTACGTAACGTGCCGCACCTCGCCCTGATTCCACTGGTCATTTTATGGTTTGGCATTGATGAAAGCGCCAAAATTTTCCTCGTGGCGCTGGGGACGATGTTCCCGATTTATATCAACACCTGGCACGGCATCCGCAACATTGACCGAGGGCTGGTAGAGATGGCTCGCAGCTATGGCTTATCGGGCTTTGCGCTGTTCCGTCACGTGATCCTGCCCGGCGCCCTGCCCTCAATTATGGTCGGTATCCGCTTTGCGCTCGGCCTGATGTGGTTAACGCTGATTGTTGCGGAAACCATTTCTGCTAACGCCGGTATTGGCTATCTGGCAATGAACGCTCGCGAATTTCTGCAGACCGATGTCGTAGTCGTCGCCATTATTCTTTACGCTATTCTCGGCAAACTGGCCGACTTCAGCGCACAGCTCCTTGAACGCGTCTGGTTGCGCTGGAATCCGGCTTATCACCTTCAGGAGGCCAGCGCATGACAACCGCGCGTCTTAATCCCGGAATTCCGCTGCTGTTAAACGGCGTAAGCAAGCGTTACGGCAGCAAGACGATTCTGAATGAACTCGATCTGCATGTCCCCACCGGGCAATTCGTCGCGGTGGTCGGTCGCAGCGGCGGCGGTAAAAGTACGCTGCTGCGGCTGCTGGCAGGGCTGGAAAAGCCCAACGGCGGCCAGCTGCTGGCGGGCTCGACGCCGCTGGCACAAATTCAGGACGATACCCGGATGATGTTCCAGGATTCCCGCCTGCTGCCGTGGAAAACGGTGATCGACAACGTCGGACTGGGGCTGAAAGGCCAGTGGCGTGAGGCGGCGCTTAAGGCCCTGGCGAGCGTTGGCCTTGAAGACCGCGCCGGTGAATGGCCTGCAGCGCTTTCCGGCGGGCAAAAGCAGCGCGTAGCGCTGGCGCGTGCGTTAATTCATCGTCCTGGATTATTGCTGCTTGATGAGCCGCTCGGCGCACTCGACGCGCTGACTCGTCTGGAAATGCAGGATCTGATCGTTTCTCTGTGGCAGGATCATGGCTTTACCGTCCTGCTGGTCACCCACGACGTCAGCGAGGCGGTGGCGATGGCCGATCGCGTATTGCTGATAGAAGAGGGAAAAATAGGTCTGGATCTGCTGGTGGATATCCCCCGTCCGCGGCGCACCGGCTCGGCGAAGCTGGCCGAACTGGAAGCGGAAGTGCTGCATCGGGTGATGCAGCGCGGCAAGAATGAATCCTCGCCACGCTTAGTGAGTCACGGTTAACGACTGCGACGTTTCCCCGCTCGCGCAGCGCGAGCGGGGCGACAGGTTTGGACTCGTGCGGGCGTTATGCCAGCGCTTTACTGATTTTCTCGAACAGATCCCCGGAAAGATTCTCCAGACCTTTCAGCTGCTCAAGCGCCCCGCGCATCAGCGCCTGACGCTTGTTATCATAGCGTTTCAGACGAATCAGCGGTTCAATCAGACGCGACGCAACCTGTGGATTACGGCTGTTCAGTTCAGTGAGCATTTCCACCAGGAACTGATAGCCGCTGCCGTCTTCGGCATGGAACGCCGCCGGGTTGCTGCCGGCAAAAGCGCCGATTAGAGAACGGACGCGGTTCGGGTTACTCATGCTGAACGAACGATGATTCAGCAGGCCGCGAACCGTCTGCAGGACGTTATCGGCCGGGCTGGTTGACTGCAGGATAAACCATTTATCCATCACCAGTCCGTCCTGATGCCATTTATCATCATACTCCTGCATCAATGCATCACGGCACGGCAACTGGGCAGCGACTGCCGCCGCCAGCGCCGCCAGCGCGTCGGTCATGTTGTCCGCATGGTGATACTGCGCGCTAACCAGTTTATCCGCCAGCTCCGCGTCGCCAAACGCCAGATAGCGCAGGCAGGTGTTACGCAGAGAACGCTTGCCGATATCGGCATGCTCAACGCGGTAGCTGTCAAGCTTGTTGGCGTTGTAAATCACCAGGAACTCGTCTGCCAGCTCTTTCGCCAGCGTACGGGTCAGCGCTTCACGCACCGCGGCGATAGCAAGCGGATCGATAATCGCAAACAGCTCAGCAATTTCATTCGCCGAAGGCAGCGTCAGGATCTCCGCCGCCAGCGCCGGATCGATCTTCTCATCCAGCAGGATGGCGCGGAAAGCATCGGCTACGTGGATCGGCAGCGACAGCGGTTGCCCCTGCTGGTGGCGGTTAACGTTGAGTTTGATATAGGTTGCCAGCAGGCTCTGCGCCGCGTCCCAGCGGGAAAAATCATTACGCGCGTGGCGCATCAGGAAAGTCAGCTGCTGATCGCTCCATTTGTACTCCAGCTTCACCGGGGCAGAGAACTCGCATAGCAGCGCCGGTACCGGCTGGAAGTAGACATTATCGAAAACAAAAGTCTGCTCCGCCTGGGTCACGTTCAGCACGTGATGCACCGGGTGACCGCCCTTCTGCAGCGGGATGACTTTGCCTTCGTTGTCGTAGAGTTCGATATCGAACGGAATATGCAGCGGTAGCTTCTCAGCCTGCTCAGCGGTCGGCGGCGTGCGCTGGCTGATGGTCAGCGTGTACTGCTCCGTTTCTGGATTGTAGTCATCATGGACGGTAACGATCGGCGTCCCGGACTGACTATACCAGCGGCGGAAGTGGGATAGATCAACGTTCGAAGCGTCTTCCATCGCCTGGACAAAATCATCGCAGGTCGCGGCGCTGCCGTCATGGCGTTCAAAGTACAGCTGCATTCCTTTCTGGAAATTCTCTTCGCCCAGCAGCGTATGCAGCATGCGGATCACTTCAGCGCCCTTCTCATACACCGTCAGGGTGTAGAAGTTGTTCATCTCGATAACCATATCCGGACGAATCGGATGCGCCATCGGGCTGGCATCTTCGGCGAACTGCAGACCGCGCATAGTACGCACGTTATTGATGCGGTTGACCGCACGTGAGCCGAGATCGGAACTGAACTCCTGATCGCGGAAAACGGTCAGGCCTTCTTTCAGGCTGAGCTGGAACCAGTCGCGACAGGTTACGCGGTTACCGGTCCAGTTATGGAAATATTCGTGGCCAATGACGCGCTCGATATCCAGATAGTCTTTATCGGTCGCGGTATCGGTGCGCGCCAGCACGTATTTAGAGTTAAAGACGTTAAGCCCTTTGTTCTCCATGGCGCCCATGTTGAAGAAGTCAACGGCGACAATCATATAGATATCAAGATCGTACTCGAGGCCAAAGCGGGTTTCGTCCCACTTCATTGAGTTTTGCAGCGAAGTCATCGCCCATGGAGCGCGATCGAGGTTGCCGCGGTCTACATACAGCTCCAGCGCAACCTCACGTCCCGAACGAGTTTTGAAAGTATCGCGCAGGACGTCGAAATCACCGGCCACCAGCGCAAACAGGTAGCACGGTTTGGGGAACGGATCCTGCCACTGAACCCAGTGGCGACCATTCTCCAGCTCCCCCTGGGCTACGCGGTTACCGTTGGAGAGCAGGAACGGGTATTTGGCTTTGTCGGCGATAATTTTGGTGGTGAAGCGCGCCAGCACGTCCGGACGGTCAAGGTACCAGGTAATATGGCGAAAACCTTCCGCTTCGCATTGGGTACACAGCGCTTCGCCGGACTGATACAGCCCTTCCAGCGCGGTATTGGCCGCCGGGCTGATTTCGTTGACGATAGTAAGGGTGAAATGTTCCGGCAATCCGCCGATCGCCAGCTGGTTATTTTCTTCCTTATAGTCGCTCCACGGCTGACCATTAACCAGCAGAGAAACCAACGTCAGGTCTTCGCCATCCAGACGCAATGGCACATCAGACGCAGCCGCGTGGCGGGAGACCTTACTCTCAGCCGTAACAACGGTTTTCGCGGCATCCAGGTCAAAGGTCAAATCGATATCGCTAATCAGATACTCCGGCGCACGATAGTCGTGGCGGTATTTGGCTTGGGGCTGTTGTGTCATAAAAAACCTTTAGCATGTCCTGTAAAGTGTCGACTCAGTCTATTCCTGTTGCGCAAATCTCGCTATGCAGAATCTTCATCTTTTCAATGCTAAACATGAAAATTGCTACATTCTGATAACACCAGAGGCACGAAATGCGCTCGACCAGGCGCAAAGCTTGTGGTGTGATGCGTGTTCAATATATTAAACTAGGCCTCGCAAATGACCGTTAGCGTCGTCATCAACCGTCGCCGCGGGACAGAGTCGGGTATTACAGGTATACTCCGCCTCCTTTTACCGCTTTGGTTTTGATGGAAACGCTCCAGTGAGAGGATGCTACTGCGCACCATGACCCAATTCACTTCTCCTGTACTGCATTCGCTGCTTGATACGGATGCCTACAAGCTGCATATGCAGCAGGCTGTCTTCCACCGCTACAATGATGTGCAGGTTGCGGCGGAGTTCCGCTGCCGCGGGGACGATCTGCTCGGCATCTACGCCGATGCGATTCGCGAGCAGGTTGAGACGATGCGCGACCTGAGGCTGCAGGACGATGAATATCACTGGTTGTCGAGCCTGCCCTTCTTTGCGCCAGATTATCTCGACTGGCTACGCGGCTTCCGCTACGATCCGCGCCAGGTTACCGTCACTAATGACAACGGTAAGCTGAATATTCGCCTGTCCGGGCCATGGCTTGAAGTCATCATGTGGGAAGTTCCGCTGCTGGCGGTGATAAGCGAGCTGGTGCACCACTACCGCTCGCCGGAAATCACCGTGACGACAGCGCTGAATACCCTTGAACATAAGCTGTCCGACTTTAACCGCCTCACCGCTGATGTCGATATGTCCGGCTTCCGCCTGATGGATTTCGGTACTCGCCGCCGCTTCTCCCGCGAGGTGCAGCAGGCCATTGTTCAGCGTCTGCAGCAGGAGCCGTGGTTCACCGGCACCAGCAACTACGATCTGGCGCGTCGGCTTAACCTGACGCCAATGGGAACCCAGGCGCACGAGTGGTTCCAGGCGCACCAGCAGATCAGCCCGAACCTGGCCAGCAGCCAGCGCGCGGCCCTCGCGGCCTGGCTGGAAGAGTATCCCGATCGGTTAGGTATCGCACTGACTGACTGCATCACGATGGACGCTTTCCTGCGCGATTTCGGGCCGGAATTTGCAACCCGCTATCAGGGGCTACGCCACGACTCCGGCGATCCGGTAGAATGGGGCGAGAAGGCTATTGCCCATTACAAGAAGCTGGGCATCGATCCGCTGAGCAAAGTGCTGGTATTTTCTGATAATCTCGACCTGGCGAAAGCGGTCGATCTTTATCGCCACTTCTCCTCACGGGTCAATCTGAGCTTCGGTATCGGCACACGTTTAACCTGCGATATTCCCCAGGTTAAGCCGCTGAATATTGTTATTAAGCTGGTGGAGTGCAACGGTAAGCCGGTAGCGAAACTTTCCGATAGCCCGGGTAAAACGATTTGCCACGATAAAGCCTTCGTGCGTGCCCTGCGTAAAGCCTTCGATCTGCCGCCGGTCAAAAAAGCCAGCTAACGCTGTGCGAAAAAATGCGTCCGTAAAACCGGACGCATTTTTATTATCGTCCCCTTTCCGCTCAGAAAAGTGTTTCATATTCACCGCCCTGTTTTCATTGCGAAATGCCCTGCGCGGGATAAAGGCAATGCTTAAAACTCTCTTAATATCAGGCTCTCCCGTCGTAAAGGAGACAATCTCCTTATTTATTTCCTAAAACACCCCTTTCTTGCGCGAAATCTACTTGTCTGATGGAAGATGACAGGTAACATAGATATCCCCCTGTCGAAGGGGAATACAGATTTTTCTATTGGACTAACAAGAGAGACTATTATGAGCGTTGTGCCTGTAGCCGACGTACTCCAGGGCCGCGTTGCCGTTGACAGCGAAGTCACCGTGCGCGGATGGGTGCGTACCCGCCGAGATTCTAAAGCTGGCTTTTCTTTCCTCGCCGTCTATGACGGTTCCTGCTTTGATCCTGTACAGGCCGTTATTAGTAATTCTCTTCCCAATTACAATCAGGAAGTGCTGCGCCTGACCACCGGCTGTTCAGTCATCGTGACCGGTAAAGTCGTGGAATCCCAGGGTCAGGGCCAGAGCTTTGAGATTCAGGCCAGTCATGTTGAAGTAAGCGGCTGGGTAGACGATCCGGAAACTTATCCGATGGCGGCTAAACGCCATAGCATTGAATACCTGCGTGAAGTTGCCCACCTGCGCCCGCGCACCAACCTGATTGGCGCCGTGGCGCGCGTTCGCCATACCCTGGCGCAGGCGCTGCACCGCTTCTTTGACGAACAGGGTTTCTTCTGGGTTTCTACCCCGCTGATTACCGCTTCTGATACCGAAGGCGCGGGCGAGATGTTCCGCGTTTCCACGTTGGATCTGGAAAACCTGCCGCGCAACGATCAGGGCAAAGTCGATTTCGATAAGGACTTCTTTGGTAAAGAGTCATTCCTGACGGTTTCTGGCCAGCTGAACGGCGAAACCTACGCCTGCGCGCTATCCAAAATCTACACCTTCGGCCCAACCTTCCGTGCGGAAAACTCCAACACCACCCGCCACCTGGCAGAGTTCTGGATGCTGGAGCCGGAAGTCGCCTTTGCTAATCTGAACGATGTGGCAGGCCTGGCGGAAGCGATGCTGAAGTACGTTTTCAAAGCCGTTCTGGAAGAGCGGGCAGATGACATGCAGTTCTTTGCCGAACGCGTTGATAAAGATGCGATCGATCGTCTGCAACGTTTCGTTTCCGCGGATTTCGCTCAGGTGGATTACACTGACGCGGTCACCATTCTGGAAAATTGCGGTAAGCAGTTCGAAAACCCGGTGTACTGGGGCGTGGATCTCTCCTCCGAGCACGAACGCTATCTGGCGGAAGAGCATTTTAAAGCGCCGGTAGTCGTAAAAAACTACCCGAAAGAGATCAAGGCGTTCTATATGCGCCTTAACGAAGACGGGAAGACCGTCGCCGCAATGGACGTTCTGGCGCCGGGTATCGGTGAAATTATCGGCGGCTCCCAGCGTGAAGAACGCCTGGACGTACTTGACGCGCGCATGGCGGAAATGGGTCTTAATAAAGAAGACTACTGGTGGTACCGCGACCTGCGCCGTTACGGCACCGTGCCGCACTCCGGTTTTGGTCTGGGCTTCGAGCGTCTGATTGCCTATGTGACCGGCGTACAGAACGTTCGTGACGTGATTCCGTTCCCGCGCACTCCACGTAACGCCACATTCTGATTTTTTCGGTCATCTCACGCAAAGGTCGGCGCAAGCCGGCCTTTTTTTGTGTCAATTTACGTTAACGAATATCAGGAAATTTAAACATCAACCCGCGATATTCATAAATATGTTACGCACTATTTCGCTCATACCTGAAGTTACAAACCGCACTTAATGTCCAAGAATCGTCAAACCTGCTGATTATATTGCTCACTATTTAACCAACCACCGCACATCTTGCAACGACAAGATCTGAATAAAAAAAAAGCAAAAAGCAGCTGTAAAATGCGCAACCCCTCTGTTATCTAAATTAATCATAATTAATTCATATAGATATATAAAGAGAGCTGATTTTGTCAGCGAACAGGGACGGAATGTTGATAGAGTTCACAAAGTTCCCAAAAATACACATTTAGTTACATAGAATTTCCTTTTGTTACTCATATGCGATATTGGTAGCATTTTCAGGCTAGCGAAACGTTGTTCTGAATGGAAAGATGCCTCCAGACACCAAACTATCATCAATAGTTCCGTAAATTTTTATTGACGAAACGTATTGGCGGCAGTGGCAAGTGTTCATAAAAAAATATAAATGAGGGTAATAAATAATGATGAAGCGCAAAATTCTGGCAGCGGTAATTCCTGCCCTGCTGGTAGCCGGTGCAGCTAACGCTGCAGAAATCTATAACAAAAACGGCAATAAACTCGACTTTTACGGAAAAATGGTTGGCGAGCACGTCTGGACCACTAACGGTGACACCAGCAGCGACGACACCACCTACGCCCGTATCGGCCTGAAAGGCGAAACCCAGATCAACGATCAGCTGACCGGTTACGGCCAGTGGGAATACAACATGGATGCGTCCAACGTTGAAGGCTCCCAGACCACGAAAACCCGTCTGGCTTTCGCTGGCTTAAAAGCCGGTGAATACGGTTCATTCGACTACGGTCGTAACTACGGCGCCATCTACGACGTTGAAGCGGCGACCGATATGCTGGTTGAATGGGGCGGCGACGGCTGGACCAACACCGACAACTTCATGACCGCGCGTACCAACGGCGTTGCGACCTACCGTAACTCTGATTTCTTCGGTCTGGTTGATGGCCTGAGCTTTGCGCTGCAGTACCAGGGTAAAAACAAAGAACGCGCTGTGAAGAAACAAAACGGCGACGGCTTCAGCACCGCGGCTACCTACGCGTTTGACAACGGTGTAGCGCTGTCCGCTGGTTATGCTAACTCCAGCCGCAGCGGCGACCAGAAAGCAGACCGTCAGGGCGAAAAAGCTGAAGCATGGGCAACCTCCGCTAAGTATGATGCGAACAACATCTACGCTGCAGTCATGTACTCTCAGACCTACAACATGACTCCGGAAAACGAAGGCAACTATTTCGCTAACAAAACTCAGAACTTTGAAGCCGTTGTTCAGTATCAGTTCGACTTCGGCCTGCGTCCGTCCATCGGCTACGTACAGACTAAAGGTAAAGACCTGCGCTCCCGTGCTGGCTTCTCCGGCGGCGATGCTGACCTGGTTAAATACGTCGAAGTGGGTACCTGGTACTACTTCAACAAAAACATGAACGTCTACGCTGCGTATAAATTCAACCAGCTGGACGACAACGACTACACCCGTGCTGCGAAAGTCGCGACCGATGATCAGGCAGCGGTTGGTATCGTTTACCAGTTCTAATTTGCAGTACACCCCTTCGTGATATGCCTAAAAAGCAGGACTTCGGTCCTGCTTTTCTGCGTTCCTGAGAGGAAGATCGTAACTTTTAAAAACCTTCTCGCTTTTTGTCGCAAACGGTTGGCAATTAACATAACTCCCGTTAACCTGATAGCGGATTTCCCTTCAGTAATCACAATGGAACCTCGTCATGTTTGAGAACATTACCGCCGCCCCTGCCGACCCAATTCTGGGCCTGGCCGATCTGTTTCGTGCCGATGACCGCCCAACAAAAATTAATCTTGGAATTGGTGTTTATAAAGATGAAACGGGTAAAACACCGGTCCTGACTAGCGTGAAGAAAGCAGAACAGTATCTGCTGGAAAATGAAACCACCAAAAATTACCTGGGTATTGATGGTATTCCAGAGTTTGGTCGCTGCACTCAGGAGCTGCTGTTTGGGAAAGGCAGCGCGATTATCAATGATAAACGCGCTCGTACCGCCCAGACTCCCGGTGGTACAGGCGGCCTGCGCGTCGCCGCTGATTTTCTGGCGAAGAATACCGACGTTAAACGTATTTGGGTGAGCAACCCAAGCTGGCCGAACCATAAAAGCGTATTCAATTCAGCCGGACTCGACGTTCGCGAATATACCTACTACGATGCCGCAAACCACAAACTCGACTTCGATGGACTGCTGGCCAGCCTGAACGAAGCGCAGGCCGGTGACGTGGTTCTGTTCCACGGCTGCTGCCACAACCCAACCGGTATCGATCCAACGCTGGAACAGTGGCAACAGCTGGCGCAGCTCTCCGTAGAGAAAGGCTGGCTGCCGCTGTTTGACTTTGCCTACCAGGGCTTTGCCCGGGGCCTGGAAGAGGACGCTGAAGGCCTGCGCGCTTTCGCCGCGCTGCATAAAGAGCTGCTGGTAGCCAGCTCCTACTCGAAAAACTTCGGCCTGTATAACGAACGCGTAGGCGCCTGCACGCTGGTTGCCGCGGACCAGGAAACGGTAGACCGCGCCTTCAGCCAGATGAAGTCCGTTATCCGCGCAAACTACTCTAACCCGCCGGCTCACGGCGCCTCGGTAGTGGCGACCATTCTCAGCAATGACGCACTGCGCGCCATCTGGGAACAAGAGTTAACCGACATGCGCCAACGCATCCAGCGCATGCGTCTGCTGTTCGTTAATACCCTGCAGGAAAAAGGCGCCAGCCGCGATTTCTCTTTCATCATTCAGCAAAACGGGATGTTCTCGTTTAGCGGCCTGACCAAAGAGCAGGTCCTGCGGTTACGCGAAGAGTTTGCGATTTACGCCGTGGCATCCGGGCGTATTAACGTCGCGGGCATGACGCCAGACAATATGGCGCCGCTATGCGAAGCGATTGTTGCCGTACTGTAAGCCCGCTCTCTAGCAAAAGCAAAAGGCCGCATTCGCGGCCTTTTCATCTATTTTCTTCCGGCAAATTTACCAGACAGGCATCTCATCCTGCAGGAATGGGTTATGCAGACGCTCATACCCAAGCGTCGACATAGGGCCATGGCCAGGAATAAACGATACGTCATCGCCCAACGGCAAGAGTTTGCGTTTAATCGCATCGATCAGCTGGCTATGGTCGCCACGAGGGAAATCGCTACGCCCCACCCCACCTTTGAATATGACATCGCCAGAAATCAGCAGTCGGGAAGCGGCATCGAAGAAGACCACGTGCCCTGGAGTATGACCGGGACAGTGCAACACCTGCAGAGAGGCGTTCCCCACGCTGACTACATCGCCTTCGTTCAACCAGCGATCCGGCTGCAGCGGCTGGCAATCTTCCAGACCAAACATCCGGCTCTGCGCCGGTAATCCTTCCAGCCAGAACTCATCTTCTTTTTCCGGCCCGATAATCGGCACGCCATAATGTTGCGCCAGCTCCGCCGCCGCACCAACGTGATCGAGATGGCCATGCGTCAGCAGAATTTGCATCAGGCTGACGCCTGCCGCGGTAACTTCCTGTTTAATTCGCTCAGCATCACCGCCGGGATCCACCAGCGCCGCCAGCCTGGTTTGTTCGCACCAGATTAAAGAACAGTTCTGCGCGAACGCGGTAACCGGAATAATACGATAGTTCATGAGGCTCCTTTCGTTACCAGTGCCGTACCGGCCCGGTATCAATATGCACAAAGTTGCTACGTGGGTAGTATCCTACACCACCTGTACGCATAGATAACGCGGCTTTGCGAACATTGCTTAACGAAACGCCTTCAATATGGAAATCCATGGCCTGGCCTTTGGTGTGGTAGCTGTGTTTCGCTACTCCCCGGCTGCGCGCGCGAAGCTCATTATTGGTATCAACAGAGCGATAACCGGAAATAAGCTGGACAGGCTTGTTCGTACCAAGTAATCCCTGCAGACGATAGAGTTGATCGAACAAACCGGGATCGATGGACTTAATCTTATTCGCGCGATAGTCGCGGAAAAAATGATTAAGTCTTGCTAATTCATCCTGAATATAGCCTCTGCCATCGAAAAACTCCGCCTTGAGTGATTCACCAGTATGCAGGTTGTTCAGCGTCAAAATACGCGGTCGTGGGGTCGAGAGGGTGGCAAATGCCGGCGCAGGCAGAATGGCAGCAGCACCGAGCGCGGCTCCACCTAACGCCAGCAGTTTGCGGCGATTAGCGTCAAATTTGTCCATGATAATCAGGTCTACAGGTAAATGAATCGTAATATACTTTTCCCGCAATCCGCCCGTTAGCCGCCAGCATACGCTCGTTCTTCGGCGGCTAATCGATATCAGCGACGAAGACCTGGCTTGCTCACCACCATTACGCTTTTGCAGGATTATATGTATATGCACTTCTGGCGCACGAAAGGCACCTTACCGGGCATTATTGCCAACGTCAAGGCAGCCTCCCCCCAGTAAACTCGGGCCTTGCAGACTGCAAGACCCGTTTTCACACACAGACAGGACAACCGAATCCGTTGAACTACTTCATTTATCTGATTAATTGTTCAGCTTTAGGCAGGATTTGTGCGCTGGATCGCGCGGTGAGATCGTAATTGTAAATATCTGTTCGATATTGTGTACGTCCATCAGCCCCGACAAAGGCGGTCAAATAATAGAGATTAACCGGGATATTCTGACGAATATTCACATAGCGGGTATTTCCCTGCTTGAGGGCATCCGAAATACGCGCGTCGTTCCAGCCCGCGTCCTGCAACAGCATATTCGCCAGCTCTGAAGCTTTATTCACCCGCACACATCCAGAGCTCAGCGCTCGCCCATCCCGTTGGAACAGAGTGTGATTTGGCGTGTCGTGCAAATATATGGCATCTGAGCTTGGCATATTAAATTTATAGCGCCCCAGCGAATTACGCGCGCCGGGAGCCTGCTGGAAGCGGAACGGCAGATTCGATGCGGTTATCGTCTCCCAGTCCACCTGATAAGGATCGATGGCCTCTTTGCTGTTCCAGCCGCGCATCATCGTATAGCCGTGTTGTTCAAGATAGCCGGGGTTATTGCGCACCTTCGGCAGGATATCTTTGCGCGCCAGCGTCGGCGGCACGTTCCACGGCGGGTTGACCACCACATTGTTTAGGGCACTGCTCATCATCGGCGTTTTGCGGTCCGGGCGGCCAACAATAACTCGTGATGCCAGCACCTCGCTGCCATCCTGGTAATAAACCAGCGAAAAGGCTGGAATATTAACCATAATACCGGTCGCAAGATTACCCGGCAGCAGACGTAAACGCTGGATATTTAAGGCCAGCACGCCGGCGCGCTGCGCGGGAGAGACGTTGAGCCAGTCGCGGGTCGCCTGACCGATCACGCCATCAGCGCCCAGCCCCTGCCACGCCTGAAAGCGCTTAACGCCTTCAACCAACTGGCGATCGTAAACGCCGCGGCTGCTGTTTTTAGCCTTTTTCCCGGCGGATGGGCTCACCACGTCATCGCCCGGCAGGGCAATTTTCGCCGAGTCATCGAGCATACCGGTGCGCTGTAAAATTTCCCTGAGCGCACCGGCATCATTGCTCCACTCCCCGGGACGTAGCGAGGTCTTACCGGTGAGCTGCGGCCACGGACGCGAATCGGCAACCTGCGCCAGTAGCGCCTGATGCATTGCAGCATACTGAGGATGCTGCGGCGCCAGGCCCGCAATGAACTGCGGCAGCGAACCGCTATCCAGCGCCACCTGCCACTGATTAACCACCGATAGCGGCGGTGTCGACATGGCATACGGTTTGGTGCCATACAGCCAGCGGTTGCCCTGAGTGGGAATACCACTAATAAAATGCAGATAGCCCATCATGGCGTCAGACAAAACAACATCCCGCGCCAGACCGTTCACCGCCGGGTCGGTTAACAGCTCAACCCAGGTGGTGAACTGCGGCTGAAAACCGGCAATAGCGACTTCAGCCAGCTGCTGCTGAAACGCCTGCACCGCCTCACGGTTATCCCACATCGGCTTCATATCCCTGGCCGCATACAGCGAGACCAGCGGATTCATAAAGACGGGTTGATAACCGGACGGCAGTACCGCCTGAATATCGGCACGGCTTTTCGCCGCCGCATCGGCAGGAAGGGCCTGCTCGCCAGCCATTTTGGCAACCGCCGCAGACTGGTTTGCGCTTTGGCTGAGCGCAGAAGAGAGCTCGCTGATGGTGGCTGAGCTATCCGATGGTACAATTTCAGGCTCTTCGGCCTGGACATTGAACAGTGGAGCGAATGCAAAAGCCAGGCCCAGACTGAGCGCTGACAATTGACGACCATACCGTTTCTTAAGCAACATCCCTTGCCCCCTGTTAACACATTGCTGCCCGCTAAAATGGGGCTTACTTTCAGTATATGAAGACGAAAACGCTTTTGCCTTCCCAAATGTAAAGAAGTTAAAAGATTATACAATCCTAAAATACAGGTACGGATAACAAAAAGGGCGACATCATGTCGCCCTTTGGCTGCTTATTGTACAACCTTATGAAGCATTAGCCGTTCCCGGCAGCGTTTCAGGCAGCTGCGGCGCGAAGCCACGCAGACCTACTACATGCACATGCTCGTGATTGTTCACCACTTTACGCACCAGTTTGTAGGTGGTGCCTTTTTCCGGGCTGATATTTTCCGGCGCTGCGATAATCAGCTGCATCTCCAGTCGATCGCACAGTTCGAACAGCGTGGCGATAGAACGGGCATCCAGACGCGCGGCTTCATCGAGGAACAGCAGGCGGCACGGCGAAATATCCTTGCCGCGCAGGCGCATGGATTCATCTTCCCAGCTCTGCACCACCATAACCAGAATCGACATCCCGGTACCGATAGCCTCACCGGTCGATAGCGCACCGGATTCAGCGCGCAGCCAGCCGTCGGAACCGCGGTTAACTTCCACTTCCATCTCCAGATAGTTGCGGTAGTCCAGCAGTTCTTCACCAATGGTCTGCGGCGTACGCTGCCCCATATCAATTTGCGGATTCAGGCGCTGATACAGCTTCGCCAGCGCTTCCGAGAAGGTCAGACGATTGCTGTTGAACAAATCCTGATGCTGTTCATGCTGCTCGGACAGCACGTCCAGCAGCATCGAGTGGGTTTCCCGCACGTTGACGTTCAGCCGCACGCTGTTGACCTGGCCGAAGGAGACGCTCTGCAGTCCCTGGTTGAGCATGCGAATACGGTTCTGCTCGCGCTGGATTGTCTTGCGGATGATGTTGGCCACGCTGCGGGAGCTGATGGCCAGCTTCTGCTCGCGGTTGGTGAGCTCTTCCGTCAGTCGACTGAGTTCAATCTCCATCTGCTCAATCGCTTCCACCGGATCGTCGGTACGGATAATATCCTGGCGGATACGCTCGCGCAGATGCTGATAAACGGCGACAAAGAACTGGATTTTGCGTTCCGGGCGTTTCGGATCTTCCGAAATACGCAGCACATCGCGCAGGTGTTCGTTATCAGAGACCGCCAGACGCAGCGCCCCGAGCGCTTTATCCGACATTGAGCGCAGCTCATCAGCCGAAAGGTAGGCCAGCTCGCGGCGATGCAGACGACGCTCCACGCCG
Organism: Klebsiella sp. S69; assembly: GCF_016516145.1. Taxonomy (NCBI): domain Bacteria; kingdom Pseudomonadati; phylum Pseudomonadota; class Gammaproteobacteria; order Enterobacterales; family Enterobacteriaceae; genus Klebsiella; species Klebsiella sp. S69. The sequence goes on from NZ_JACVUU010000015.1 coordinate 42,997, forward strand.
TTGTCTTTCACCAGGCGCATGACCGCGCACCAGCCGGCTTTGGCGCTGACCACCTGTTCGCGCATTTCGCAGTAATCACGCTCCAGCTTGCGCAGCCTGCGTGTCAGGTTATCCATTTCCGCTTCGCAGAAGGTCAAGGCTTTTTCAAGCTGGTTACGCCGCGCGCGGTTGTTGCTGAGCTGAGCATGAAGCTCATCGCGACGCACACGGGCGCGCTCTTCGGCGCCGGCGTCGGCGCGTACGCCAATATCCTGCAGCTCTTTATGCAGATCGTTGAGCAGCTCTTTTTTGGTGTCGTAGGAGCTTTTCAGCGATGCCAGCACCTGGTTGTACTGATTGAGCTGCGCGGCGTGGGTACGCAGCGCTTCGCGGGCGCGGGCGCGCTCCGCTTCCGCCTGCTCCAGGCGCTGGCGCAGCTTCTCGTTCAGATCGCTATTACCGCTGAGCATCTCTGCGGAATCAGAGTAGCTAAAGTGGGCGCGGCGCTGCACGACTTCGGTCAGCGCAAACGCCTGCTGACGCGCATCGCGCTGAGTCTGCTGCGAGTACGCGTAATCTTCTTTTAGCTGTTCAAACTGCTCCGGATCGCTCTGCAGAACGGAAACGATCGGTTCCAGCTTAGCCAGCTGGTTACCATACTGCTGCACAAAGCGCGCGGCTTCCTGCGCTTCGTCGAGCCGCTCCTGGATTTCATCGACGCGATCGGCCAGCGAGTCGTCGGCCAGCAGATTCAGACGTGGCAACAAGCGGTTGAGCGCGGATACACCCTCTTTCGCCTGCTCATACTGCACCCGGTTCTGCTGGTTATCGCTCTCATGGGCGGTCAGCGCCCGCTCCAGCTCGCCGCGACGAGTATTCAGTTTGCGGATTTCTTCTTCCGGGTCGTCCTCAAAGGCCACCGCCAGATGGTTACCGATAAAGCGGCTGAACGCCTGATGGAGGCGCTGGGTTTTCTGCACATCAAACGACAGGGTCGCAAAACGCTCGGAGAGGCTTTCACGCTCGGCGTGCAGCGTTTCAACGCGGCTTTCACGCGCGGCGCGGCCAAACAGCGGCAGCGTCGGGAAGCGTGAATAGCGCCACTGACGATCGGCAATCTTAACGACAACGGCTTTTTCCAGCTCATCGACGCTAAATACGCTGTCATCAAACGACTGCGGATCGCCCTCGATCAGGTAGAGATCTTCGGGGCAATCTTCAAGGCCTTCCAGCTGCTCGGCAATCAGCGACAGATCCGGTACCACAATGGCGTGGCGGGAAGGGCCGTACAGCGCCGAGTAATACGGCGCATCATCGAGGCTAACGTCATCATAGATTTCCGACAGCAGTACGCCGCCAAAGCGTTCCGCCAGCGCGTTCAGGCGCTGATCTTCTGAACCGCCCGGCTGGCTAAGGCGCTCGATTTCATCATCGATTGCGCGCTTACGGGCGCCAACTTCGTCGCGCTCTACGATAGCTTCGCGTTCACGCTCCAGCAGTTGCTGGAGATATTCGGTAACTTCCTGGCTCGACTCAAACTGCTCGCCGCTCTGTTCGCACAGCTGATTGAGGCTGTTCTGCGCCGCCAGCCAGATGGGCGCGCGGCGCATCAGCGTTTGCGTCCGCGTTTGCAGCTGTTCCAGCTCCTGACGCAGGGTCATTCGCCGTTCGCTGGCGGAGGAAACGCTGTCGGAAAGCGAGGCTATGCGGGCTTCCAGCTCCTGATGCAGGGCTTCCAGTTCGTCGATATCGTAACGTTTGCCCTGACGCTTACAGAATTCGTTCAGCTGGCGTTCAGCATCCTGCTGTTCACGCAGACGCTGTTCAAGTTCCGTCAGGCGACTGCGCAACCCGTGCGCCTGCTCTGCCTGGTGGCGTTGATTAACGCCTTCGCGCAGCAGCTCGCGCGCCACGTCCCAGGCTTCATTACGCGCCAGCGGACCGTTGATCTCCACCACCAGCTGGTATGCCTGTTCAAACTGGCTATGCGCAGTTTGTGCCACGCTCATTTTCTGTTCCAGCGACAGCATTTTCTCCGTCGCTTCCTGCTCTTTCGCCTGGAAAGTTTCCAGCCACTCGTCGGCGCTCTCCGGGGTTAAATCCGGCAGATGGCAAAGCGCTTTTGCTCTTTCCAGCGCCTGCAGCGCCTGGTTGTACTGAATCGCACGGGTCTGCTGCACGTCCAGCGCCTGCTGGTAGTCGGCAAGCTGGTTTTTCAGCTCATCCACTTCCAGCTCGGCGGCTTCGGCGCGGGCTTCGTTCTCTTCCTGCTGGTCAACCGCTTCCGCAACGACTTCATTTTGCTCTTCGAGGCGAATCTGCAGTTCATCAAGATCCGCCTCATAGCGCTCGATTTTTTCCTGCTGGCGCAGAGCGGTCTGCACCAGGTTCAGATGGTCGCTGGCGGCCTGATAATCGGCTTCCAGATCGCCTTCCGCGCCGTTATGTTCCTGCAGCTCGCGGGCCATATCGACGTGCTTATACTGTTCAGCCGCGAGCTGAGCGCGGGAGGTGAACAGATCGCGGCGATACTCCAGCGCTTTGTCGAGATGAATGCGTCGCTCGTTCGCGTGGCGCATATAGTCGGCGGCAACGTAGTTGGTGGCTTCGCTGATCAGATGTTTGAACAGGTCGCGATCCGACTGCGTTACGCGGATCGCTTCCAGGGTCATGCGGTTTTCACGCAGCGCCGCTTCCATATCCTGGAATGCTTTACGCACGCCGCTGTTTTCCGGCAGCAGGTAGTCGCGCAGCGAGCGGGTAATGGTGCTTGAAATGCCGCCGTACAGCGACGCTTCGATCAGGCGATAGTACTTGCTACGGTCGGAAGCTGAACGCAGGCGGCGAGCCACCACGCCCAGATCGAACATCAGCGAGTGATACTCGGTAATAGAGTTAAACTGCTTGAACTGTACCCCTTCCATCGCTTCGAGCTTATCTTTCAGCTCGTTGAGCGTCACCACGCGTGCCTGGCGCTCGTTAAGGGTTTCGGTCAGCAGCTGAGTCGGCTGGATGGAGGTAGGCAACCCCTGAATCGCAAAAGGCTTGATATCAACTTTACGATCGCGACCGGCGACCTGCTGTAGGCGAACGCCAACCACCACGCGCTGGTGGCGAGAGTTAATGACGTCCAGCACCGAGTAACAGACGCCTGCGCGCAGCTTACCGTGAAGCCCTTTATCTCGCGAGCCGCTGGTGGCCCCGGCTTCCGTAGTATTACGGAAATGCAGCAGCGTCAGGTCGGGGATCAGCGCGGTGACGAAGGCCGCCATGGTCGTGGATTTACCGGCGCCGTTACCGCCGGAAAGCGTGGTCACTAATTCATCAAGATCAAAGGTGCGGGCAAAAAAGCCGTTCCAGTTAACCAGCGTCAGCGAGCGAAATTTACCGCGTTCAATCATTACTCTTCCTCCCCGCTATCCGGCTGATTCTCTTCATTCTCATCATTAAGCTGCAGACGATTTTCCAGCGCCATGGCTTCACCGTCACGGATCATACGCAGCTGCGCTTCGCGCGGTTCGTCACCGGCGCGCACGTCGGCGCCGAAGCGAAACACCGATTCGGTGATGCGGAATTTGCTGCTGTCGTGGCCCATAAACCACACCATGCCGAGGCGGCGCAGCCGGTTGAGCGAAGCGCGCATTTTTTCCTGCAGCTTCTGGCGGTCAAGGTCGGAGCCGGTCGAACGGTTATTGACCAGCTTCAGCAGCTTGGCTTCGTCCGCCAGGGTCAGCAGCTCGTCGTAAAGCTCCTGCTGGGTGAAGATGCCTTCATTCGCCAGGCGCTCCGGACTGAGGTAGAGATAGCAAAGAATTTTGCCCACCATCATATCCAGCTCGGAGAGCACCGAGCGCGGGATCAGCGTGGTCGAGCGCGGGCGTAGATAGAAAAACCCCTCCGGCGCGCGAATCAGCTCGACGTTGTAGCGAGCATAAAACTCTTCCAGGTAATCCTGAAAATCCATTAAAAATGCGTGATTATCCAGCTCGTCAAGGCCGATATGACGGCCCGCGCGCAGGGCGCTATCCAGCGCCGGAAATAACGGATTAGCCAACGCTTGCGCCAGTTTAACCGGCATCACTTGTTCAATATTTGTCGATGACATGCGCCTGTACCTTGGCTCCGTAATCATTAATCGGCTGCCATTTTGCCGGCAGTCCGGTGAAATCTGCTTGCGCTACGCCCAAACGTACCGCCTGGTCGACAACAATGCGCGCGACATCAAAGTGGCGAGCGCGAGGATACTGCGACAGATATTCGCGTACCACCAGACCAAGATCCAGCGGCAGTCCCTTCTCTTTATAGACCGCCAGCTGACCTTCAATCAGCGCTGCCAGCTGTTCGCGAATTTCGTTAAACTCTTCATACTCCAAATCCGCCGGAAGTTCTCCGGTAACCTCTTCATCATGCAGCGCCATCTCTTCATCGCGCATATCAAGCAGACGATCGGCATTCGCATGGGTGAGCGCCCAGGGAGCGTCGAAGTAAGTCTGGACCGACTGGCGTAAACGCTGCGCGAAGACGCGGTTTTTATCCATATCGATAGCGGTACGGATAAATTTATGCACGTGGCGATCGTAACCGATCCACAGGTCTATCGCCTGCTGACCCCAGCTGACGATGCGGTCCAGCTTGCTTTGCAGGTCGAACACCAGACGATCGATAAAATTCAGATCGTCGCGCGCCATGGTCGAGTCCTGGATACGCAGCAGGTTTGCCTGCAGCTTATCGCCCGCCGCATCCAGAGTATCCTGCAGCTCGCGCAGGGTGCCGGACGTTTCCGACAGCAGCAGCTCGCAGCTGGAAATCGCCGCCCGCCAGTCTTTATTCAGCAGTTGGGCAATATCATCTTTCACCAGTTGCTGCTGCTCATCCATGATCCGCTGGGTCAGATCGATACTGTCGAAAATTTCCGCAACCGAGTACTTCAGGGGAGCGAAAACGTTACGATGCCAGTGGAACTCATCGCCGCCCTCTTCTGCCGAGTCGGCGGCGCGCTTGAGTTCGCCGGCAACGATAGAGAGCTGCATCGACAGGCGCAGGGTGGAGAACTCGCGCTGACGGATATAGTAATCGGTGATCCCGATGCCCAGCGGCGTCAGGCGATAAATAGCGTTACCCTCGGTGATTTCGCTGGTAAAGCGGTTCAGCAGACGCTGGCGCACCATATCGTTAATGGCATTATTGGCGCGCTGGCTGATGGTTTCGCTGGTCTGCTCAAACGCATCACTGACGTGGCGGAACGCGTCCACCAGTTCTCCCTCGGTCATTTCCCCTTCCATCCGCTCGCCGTTCAGCGTGGCAATCGCCAGCAGAAAAGAGAGTCTGTCGACCGGCAGCGAAATAGAAAAATCATTTTTCCTGGCCCAGGCAACCAGTTCGGGGACTGTCTGGGAAAATTCACTCATAGTTTATCCTTGCATCTGCGGCTTAAGCGCGGTGACGTGAATATAACGGCCTAAGCTAATATACGGCTCCTGGCGACAGTAGCGCGTTTCCAGCTCCAGCAGCGCCGCAAATTTGTCGTGCTGTTGGTGTTTTTCACGCAGATAATCATGAAACACCCGCACGCCGGTCTTGCCGGTAATCTGCCAGCCAATCTCTTCCAGCCAGCCGTAAACCTGCTGCGGATCGCGCGGATAGTCCGGCGACAGCGTGCGTTTTTTCTTTTTCGGCATGCCGATTTGCACATAGTCCAGATTGCCGGCGACCATATTGTGCATCAACAGGCCGTTAGCATTGTAGAACATCAGCGATAACGCGCCGCCGGGGCGCAGCATCGACCACAGCGTACGCAACATCGCCTGTGGTTCGGCTACCCATTCCAGCACCGCATGAAACAGTATCAGATCGACCGGACTTTCCAAATGCTGCTCAATATCCTGAGCCGCGCATTGTACAAAATGCATGTTGTCGATCACACCTTTATCGGCAGCCGCCTGCCTGGCGCGAGCCACCATTTCACCAGAGAGATCGCATAACGTGACGTGATGGCCCATTTCCGCCACTTTGATCGCCGTTTGCCCTTCGCCGCCGCCCGCGTCAAGAACTCGCAATGGCCCAGGCCCCATCTGGTTCAGCAGCGGTTGTAGATCCTGCCAGAGGATCGCCTGCCGCAGCTGGCCTTTGGTGGTGCCGTATATATTGCGCGAAAACTTTTCAGCAATATCATCGAAATTACGATCCTGCACGGGTGACTCCACAAGCCAACACAAAGCCGCTATTTTGTCATACCCGCGCGGAGAATGAAGCGATCTGTTGTAAGATCCGGGTATATCTTTGGTTATATGGTTAAAAAAGGAACCATTGGGCATGCTTTTTACGCTGAAAAAGGTTTTAGGCGGCATGATGCTGCCGCTTCCCCTGCTGCTGTTGCTTATGGCGGTCGGCATCGCCTTGCTGTGGTTTAGCCGTTTCCAGCGCACCGGCAAGCTCTGCGTCAGCTTCGGCTGGCTGCTGTTGCTGCTATTAAGCCTGCAACCGGTGGCCGATAGTTTGCTCAAACCGATTGAAGATAAATACCCGACGTGGCGGGGAGAAGAGCGCGTACAGTACGTCGTCGTACTGGGCGGAGGATACACCTGGAATCCAGCCTGGGCGCCCAGCTCAAATCTCATTAATAACAGCCTGCCGCGGCTGACGGAGGGCATCCGCCTGTGGCAGGAAAATCCGGGAGCCAAAATGATCTTTACCGGCGGAAGAGCGAAGACCAACCCGGTAAGTTCTGCGGAAACCAGTGCCCGGGTAGCCGAGACCCTGGGCGTACCGCGCAGCGAAATTATCGTTCTCGATAAACCCAAAGATACCGAAGAGGAAGCCGCCGCGGTGAAAGAGGCGATTGGCGGTGCGCCTTTCCTGCTGGTCACTTCCGCTTCACATCTGCCGCGGGCGATGATTTTCTTTCGCCGCGCCGGGCTGAGGCCCTTGCCTGCCCCGGCCAACCAGCTGGCAATTGAGTCACCGCTCAACCCATGGGAGCGGGCAATCCCCTCGCCGGTCTGGCTAATGCATAGCGATCGGGTTGGCTACGAAACGTTAGGTCGCATCTGGCAGCGACTGAAAGGATCTTCAGGCGAGCCAGGGCAGGATTGATTTAGCCGCCAGATCAAACCGGACGCGGTCAAAGCGTCCGGTATTGACCAGATTATCCACTTCATCCCACAGCAGATACAGCCAGCGCCGCCAGAGAAACGCTTCCGCTACCGGCGCCCGGCGGAGATAGTGCCACAGCAACTGCTCTTCCTGGCCGCTCTCAACCAGACGGAATAGCTCATATTCACGCGGCGCCCAGAGCATCATGCCCGGACCTACCATCGCCAGCAGCTGATCGCTGCGCGGATCTTTAAGCATGCTGCGCAGCGTGAAGCTGCCGTGGACCAGCACGCAGTTATCATTGAAATCCTTAAACAAATCCATAAGGCATTCGCGAGTGCGGAACAGAATGCGTTTGTCCTGCATCGTCAGGCCGGTATCCTGATAAAGGTTCAGCGTGCTCCATAGCACCTCTACACGCTGGCGGTACCAGTATGGCCAGAGATTTTCCTGAGTGCTGTCGACCATCCCGACGCAGCCGCCGCTATCCTGACGGTGCCAGGCCAGCAGCGCTTCAACAATCTGCTCCTGTAGCTGTTCCCAACGCTCCGGCGTACGGGCGGGGGCTTCTACCGAAACGCCGCGCAGTCGTTCGATCAGCAGTACATCTGGGCCCGGATGCTCTTCGTGCGTCATTACGCCGTAGACCACCGGCATACGGACAGTACCGCTTCGCGCGAGGGTTGATATCTTCCACGCCAGCTGACGCGCCACGCCCGGCGTCGTAAAGCTGCGCGCCAGCAGCGGCATTGGGTTTCCCTGCGCATCATATAGCGACCACAGCGCCGACGAGGGTTTCTCGCTGACGCACTCCACGCGGCTTAGTTTTTCACCCAGCAGGTGGCTCAGCTCGGTACGCAACTGTTCCATTTCTGATTACCCCTATGAACACTACTGGTTTCATAATGAGCGCCTGCGCCGGGATTGTCATCGGGTGAGATCAAAATTGACGTAAAAAAGTATGGAAAAACGGCCTGAAGATATCCCCTCCTGGCGGAGGGGATGGAGGGAGATTAACGTAGCTCCGCGCGGACGCGTTCCAGATCTTCCGGCGTATCGACGCCTGTACCGGGAACCACTTCCGCCACCGCGACATGGATTTTCTCGCCGTACCACAGCACGCGTAGCTGCTCGAGCATCTCGATCTGTTCAAGCGGGCTTGGCGCCCAGCTAACATAGCGACGAATAAAACCGGCGCGATAGCCATAGATCCCGATATGACGCAGCAGCGAATCGCCGATAGCCTCGCGGGATTTAGCGAAACGATCGCGATCCCACGGGATGGTGGCGCGAGAAAAATAGAGGGCGTAGCCAGCTGCGTCCATGACAACCTTGACCGCATTCGGATTAAACGCCTCTTCCGCATCGTGGATTGGCACCGCTAAGGTTGCCATACCGCTCGTGCTGGCAGCCAGATTCTCGGCTACCTGGCGCACGATGGCGGGCGGGATCATCGGCTCATCGCCCTGGATATTCACAATGATGGTGTCATCGCTGAAAGCGCATTTTTCAACCACCTCGGCCAGGCGCTCGGTGCCAGACTGATGATCTTCACGCGTCATGCAGACTTCACCGCCGGCGGCTTCAACCGCTCGGGCTACGTCTGCATGATCGGTGGCAACGATAATACGCTCGGCCCCGGATTCACGGGCTCGCTCAAGGACGTGGACAATCATCGGCTTGCCGTTGATATCCTGGAGCGGTTTGCCTGGCAGACGAGTAGAAGCGAAGCGCGCGGGGATGATAACCACGAAACTCATGACTGGCTCTCTTCTACAGCAAGCGCGCGGGCTTCGGTTTCCAGCAGTACGGGGATACCTTCACGCAGCGGAAAAGCCAGGCTATCGAGTTTGCAGATCAGTTCTTGCTTATCCTGGCTGTAATAGAGCTTACCGTTACAAACCGGACAGGCGATAATTTCAAGTAAACGGTGATCCATGATTCCTCCAGATGGACCGAATAGATTCTTTAGCAGCATATCATACGCTGACTCAGGCGGCGTCAATTTCCCAACCCTGTTGCCGCCCGGCAAAAAGTTCCGCCGGCAGCTTCCCGCAGCTCACCCGTGTCGCCTCCTGCCAGAGGGCAAAATCATCAATGGCGCGTTTTAGCCCGCTCTCGAGTCCCGAGGTCACCTTGACCCCCTCCTCCAGCCACAGAGCGATAATTTCCAGAACGCCGGTTTTACGATGCATTTTGCTATCCATTCTGCCCACCAGCTTCCCCTGATGCAGCAGCGGTAATACGAAATAGCCATACTGACGTTTCGGCGCGGGCGTATAGCACTCCAGGCGATAGGTGAAGTTAAATAGCTGCTCAGCCCGCTTGCGATCCCACACCACCGGATCGAAAGGCGAGAGCACCGCGCTGTGGCTGGCGGCGAGCCTGCCGCCGGGTGAGGACTCCAGCAGCTTCAGCGCATCACGGTGAAGCCACATTTCCCCCAGGGTTTCAACGTTTACCGGTTTCACCAGCCCCTCATCCTGCCAGCTCGCCAGCAGCGGGGGTAGCGAGGGTCGACGTAGACGATAATAATCCGCCAGCCACTGCGCGCGGAAGATCCCGAGGCTGCGTGCGCTATTGCGTAACATAATGGCTTCGGCCTGCTCCTGAGAGAGGCCATCCCGCTCATCCTCCCAGTCCGGCATGACCCGCTGCGTGAGATCGTAAACGCGCTGAAAGTTGCGCCGCTCGATAACCATCAGCTCTCCAGCGGTAAATAAACCTTCAAGATGGCGCTTATGCGGTTTCCACTCCCACCATCCGCTGGCGCCCTTACGCGGATGTTCAAAGTCTGCCGAGCGAACCGGGCCATTTTCGGCAATATGGGCCAGCAGTTCCTGAATGGCCGGAGCGTGCTCGGTCATCCATGCGGTATGGTATTTCCAGCCCATTTTATCCGGCGTCAGCATACGGTGACGCACCAGTGAAAAGTCGCTGCGCGGTAAGAAACAGGCCTCATGCGCCCAGTATTCCATCAGTTCACCGGCGCGAAGCGCCTCATCCAGCCAGCGCTGCGGATAGTGGCCAAGGCGGCTGAAAAGCACCAGATAAGGGCTGCGGGCAACAACGTTGATGGTATCGATTTGCAGCAGGGACATCTGCTTAATGGTTTGCAGAACATCCTCGGGTTTGGCGCGACGGCGGGGCTTTTTCAGCAGCCCCTGCGCGGCCAGGTGAAGATGGCGAGCTTCTTTAAGCGAGAGGGACAATACCGGCATGCAGCTTCTCCGTAAAAGGTTCCGGCGCAGGCGGTGATAAGCGAAATTAGCGCTGCGCCAGCGTCACTAAATCCGTGAGCAGGCGCTGTGCGCGCTGGTCAGTCATTATCGCGTCGACCGGTAGATACCACCAGTTTGCCTGCGCAAAGTCGCGGCACTTCACCGCATCTTTTTCGGTCATCAGCAGAGTTTGCTGCGGCGCCGCCAGCGCGGCGACATCGCTCTGCGACAGAGCCTGATGATCGGCCAGGGAGATGGTTTTCACCGGACGTACGCCGCAGCTCTCGAGGGTGGCGAAGAAACGCGGCGGATGGCCGATTCCTGCCATCGCCACCACGTTGTTCAACGCCGCCGCATCCCGGCGTTCACCGGTCAGCAGATTCACCGCCAGCCCGGGACGAAGCTGCATAGGTATCTCTCCCGGGCGGGCGAGACCGCCGTTAACGATAACCGCATCCACGCTGCGCAAACGCGAAGCGCGCTCGCGCATAGGACCCGCAGGCAACCACCAGCCGTTACCAAAACGACGTACGCCGTCAATCACCACAATCTCTTTGTCACGCGCCAGCTTATAGTGCTGCAGACCATCATCCGTGACGATAAGCTGAAGATCGTTGGCGGCGAGCAGCGCCTGAACCGCATCGCTGCGTACCGGCGAGACGGCAACCGGCGCGCCGGTACGCTGATAAATCAGCACCGGCTCATCGCCCGCTTCCCCGGTATGCGTATCCACATTAAGCAGCAGCGGATAGTTCACGGCTTTTCCGCCGTAGCCGCGTGACACCACGCCGACGCGAATACCGCGCTGCTGAAGCTGTTCCACCAGCCAGACAACAACCGGCGTTTTGCCATTGCCGCCGGCGGTCAGATTGCCAACCACCACTACCGGCACCGGCGCTCGCCACACTTTTCGCCATCCCAGTTTATAGCTTAGCCGTATTAATCCGCTCACCAGGCCATAGAGCCAGGAGAGCGGAAGCAGTAGCCGCCATAAAGGCGATTCGCCGGACCAGATGCGCGCAATCATGCGCCGAACTGCATCTTATGCAGCTGAGCGTAAACGCCCTTATGTTCAAGCAGATCGGCATGGCTGCCGCGTTCAACGATCTGGCCATCTTCCACTACCACAATTTCGTCAGCCTGCTCAATCGTCGAGAGACGGTGAGCAATAACCAGCGAGGTGCGGTTTTTCTGCAGTTCGTCCAGCGCCGCCTGAATGGCGCGCTCTGATTCGGTATCCAGCGCCGAAGTTGCTTCATCAAGGATCAGAATCGGGCTGTTGCGCAGCAGGGCGCGAGCGATAGCGATGCGCTGGCGCTGGCCGCCGGAAAGCATAACACCGTTTTCACCGATAATCGTATCCAGGCCATTGTCCATTTTATTGATAAAGTCCATGGCATAAGCCATGCGGGCCGCTTCTTCAATCTGCTTGCGGCTGTACTCTTCGGTTCGGGCATAGGCGATATTATTCGCCACGGTGTCGTTAAAGAGATGGACGTTTTGCGACACCAGCGCAACCTGATCGCGCAGAGAACTCAGCGTGTATTCACGCAGGTCGTGGCCGTCCAGCAAGATCTGCCCCTCATCAACATCATAAAAACGCGTAATCAGGCTGGCGATAGTCGATTTACCCGACCCCGAGCGCCCTACCAGCGCCACGGTTTTCCCTTCCGGAATATTGAGGTCAATATTGCGCAGCGCAGCGACTTCACGCCCCGGATATCTGAAGGTAACGTTTTTAAATTCGAGGTTGCCCTTCGCACGTTCGATAACCCGCGTGCCTTCATCTTTCTCCTGCTCGGAGTCAAGAATAGCGAAAAGCGTCTGACAAGCGGCCATCCCGCGCTGGAACTGCGCGTTGACGTTAGTCAGCGATTTTAGCGGACGCATCAGCGCGATCATTGAGGAGAAGACAACGGTAATTGTACCAGCCGTTAACGTCTCCATTACGCTCGGGAAGCTTGCCGCATAAAGTACGAAAGCCAGAGCCAGGGAGGCGATTAGCTGGATAATAGGGTCAGAAATTGAGGACGCGGAGACCATTTTCATCCCCTGCAGACGCATCTTGTTGCTGACTTTATCAAAGCGCTTGGTTTCGACGGCCTGACCGCCAAACATCAGCACTTCTTTATGCCCTTTCAGCATCTGCTCTGCACTGGTCGTCACCTGGCCCATGGTGTTCTGCATATTCTTGCTGATATTACGAAAACGCTTCGAGACCACGCGAATAGCAATAGACACGATCGGCGCCAGAACGATCAGAATCAATGACAGCTGCCAGCTGTAATAAAACATCATCGCAAACAGGCCAATAATCGACGCGCCTTCACGCACGACGGTAATCAACGCGCTGGAGGAGGAAGAGGCCACCTGCTCCGAATCATAGGTAATACGTGATAGCAGCGTCCCGGTGGACTGCTTGTCAAAGAATGCAACCGGCATTCCCATCATGTGGCTGAATAAACGACGGCGCATCGTCATCACGACTTTGCCGGACACCCAAGAGATGCAGTAGCTCGAAACGTAGCTGGTGATGCCGCGCAGAACCATCAATCCGATCACCACCAGCGGCATCCATATCAGCACCGAGCGATCCGTTTTACCAAAACCATCATCCAGTAACGGTTTAAGAAGCGATAGCATGAAGGTATCACTAGCCGCGTTAAGCACTAACGCTACCGCTGCAACGATTAGCCCGGGTTTAAACGGCGCTATAATCGGCCAGAGTCGGCGGAAGGTCTGCCACGTGGAAAGATCTTTATCGTTCTGCATTCAATAAACCAGCTTGTGTTGAAATAGCCGCATATTCTACCCGTTCTGAACGTTCCCGCCAAACCACTGATGATACCATCGCGGTAAAACTTGATCCCGTAAGCTATGGATTTGCCAGCCATCCGCGGAAAAAATAACCGTAATTTGCCCCTGATGCGGCGTGTCGAACCACTGATAGTTCTGGTTTCGATAGCGCTGTTTCACCTTGGTTGAAGGCATACGCCATGCGTTATAGCGGGAAGCAGAAGCTAGCGCAGCCTCCCCACCAACGCTGCGCAACAGGGCGGTCCCGGACGACGTATTACTGCCGTGATGGGGAACCTGGATAAGTGTAGACGCAAGATGTTGCCAGTAGTGGCTAATCATCGTTTGCTCCGCGGGCGTTTCGATATCCCCGGTGAGCAGGATACTGTGCTTGCCGTCATCAACACGCACCACGCATGAGCGATTATTCCCCTGCTTTGTCGCGCCGGGCAGCGGCCAGAACGCACGAAAGGTTAAACCTCGCCACTGCCAGATCTCTCCGCGCTGGCATGCTAAATGGCCCGCCCAGCCTAAAGGGCTTCGTATCCATATTTGAGGCCATGCTTTTAACACCGAGTTGAGTCCCCCGCGGTGATCGAGATGCTCATGGCTGAGTACGACGCCTTCCAGATGCAAGTGATGCCAGCGTAGCCAGGGGATGATAATCTGCTCACCGCTGTCACCCTCAGGCCAGGCGAGTCCGGTATCGTAGAGAAGGGCCGCGCCCTGGCGTTCAATCACCATAGCCAGCCCCTGCCCGACATCCAGCATGGTGACTCGCCATTCGTTGGCAGCCGTACTCCGCCAGAATGGCCAGCTTAATAGCCCGAGACATGCTAAACAAAACGCCGGCAACGTGCGCCACGCATGAAAACGCCAGAGAATTAACGCCGGCCACGGCAGCAGGCTTATCCCAAGCCAGCGAGCATCCAGCTCGAGCCAGCCAGGCGGCAGCTGCCGCAGGAACCCGAATAGCGCCGCCAGGATACGGTCTGCTGATTGCCATATCACCATCTCAATGGTGAGCGGAGCACAGAGGTGTAAAAACATGGCGGTCAGAATCAGCGGAACAACGATAAAAGTCACCAGAGGCACGGCAATCAAATTCGCCAGCACCGACGTTAAGCTGATGCCGTGGAAGAGAGCAATCTGTAAAGGTGCAAGTAAAAACATCAAGCCGATCTGCAGATGACATAACGCGAGGCTTTGGCGCAGCAGCCAGCACCTTTTACCGCCAGGCATCGGGGCCAGCTGATACCAGAAGATAAGCGCCGCAACGGCAAACGCCGATAGCCAGAGACTTTCTGACAACGCTGCCAGCGGATCGGCAAACAGTATTGCACCAATGCAGCAGAGCCATATCTGCCATGGCGACCAGCGTTTCCCGGATAGCCGCAGCGCGCAGCCAACGATCAGGGCAACACAGGTGCGCAGCGCGGGCGGCTGCATTCCGGTTAGCCAGGCGTAAAAAATAGCGCTCGCCAGGCCAGTAAGCAGCGGCGCCCGCCAGCCCAGCCAGCGGCACGGAAGAAAGAACTGCAAACCCCTTAGCAGCAACCAGCCCAGAGTGGCTCCTAACGCGATATGTAACCCTGAGATCGCCATCAGGTGCGATGTACCGGTTTCCTGCATCAGGATCTTTATCTCGCGAGGGATCGCCAGACGTTCCCCCATGCCTAACCCCAGCATCACCGATTGCCAGGGCAGTTCCGCCAGGGTTTGATTGAGCGAGGCCAGATAACGCGCTCGTACACTACAGTTTCGCTCGCGAACTTCAGCGCTGATAAAGCGTCCGGTTAACGGACGATGCTGTGACAGCGCATAGCGCTGGCTGTCAAACCCGCCTTCGTTGAGCTGACCATGTACCGGACGCGCGCGTAGCGTCATGGCCCAAACCTGCCCTGCACAGGGCGGTTCAGGCAAATAATTACCGTAGAGGCTTACCCCAGGCGCGGGAAATAGCCGTCGCCCATCCAGACGGACAATTCTGCCCTGATGAGTTGTCTGCCCATCTGTTGCTGTCAGCACAACCTCAACCTGACGATTCCCGTTTGTTAACGTCTGTGTCGGCCATAGGGCCTGGCGAGCGCTGAGTACTCCCCAGACAAAAAACAGCGTTATCAATGCCGCGTATTGCGCAGCTCTACGGCGACATTGCGCAATAAGCAGCGCCAGCAGCATCAGTCCCCAGGTAACCGAACGCCCGGGCAAATCGGGCAACCAGAGCAGCGGCAGAATGCCGATAATCACACAGCCAGCAAGTTGTGGTAAACGCATTAGCACCTCCCTGTCAGAGGGAGTGTTGCGCTAAATGGAGAAAGTGTCTTTGAGGACAGAAAAGAAGTGGATTGCGCAATCCAGAGAACTTTCTCTGTTAACGCAAAAGAACTGACGTTTTGCGAGGCAACTTCCAGTACAGCTTTAAAGGCATAAAAAAAGCACCCAAAGGTGCTTTTTTAACGTTTAAGTATGTTGTCGCCGCTCAGCGAAACTTACTCTTCGTAAATATTGGCGCGGTCGCGTAATTCTTTGCCCGGCTTAAAGTGGGGAACGTACTTACCTTCCAGTTCAACTTTATCGCCAGTTTTTGGGTTACGCCCGGTGCGGGGTGCTCGATAATGCAGAGAGAAGCTGCCGAAACCGCGGATTTCAATGCGCTCGCCTTGAGCAAGCGTTGAGGCCATATGCTCCAGCATTTCTTTAACAGCATCTTCCACTGCTTTCGCAGGAATGTGAGATTGCTGGCTGGCAAGTCTTTCTATCAATTCTGACTTGGTCATTATTCCTCCGGTTTCCTTCAAGGCAAAATTAGCTAACAGCTTAAACAAGGGCGGCCGTAGCCGCCCTTTGTGCTTGATTACAGGACGAATCCTGCAATCTGTCAAGTAAACTCGTCATAATTCAGGTTGTTGTAACCCGAAAGACTAAGATTACTCGCCTTTAGCTGCTTTGAAAGCTTCAGCCATTGCGTTGTTGGAGAAGTTTGCATCTTCCTGTTTGTTAACAGTTGCGATTGCATCTTTCTCATCAGCTTCGTCTTTCGCACGAACAGACAGGCTGATTGCACGGTTCTTACGATCAACGCCGGTGAATTTAGCTTCAACGTCGTCGCCTACGCTCAGAACCAGGGTGGCATCTTCAACGCGGTCACGGGAAGCTTCAGAAGCGCGCAGGTAACCTTCAACGCCGTCAGCCAGTTCTACGGTTGCGCCTTTAGCGTCAACTGCAGTCACTTTACCGTTTACGATTGCGCCTTTCTTGTTCAGTGCAACCCAGTTGTTGAACGGATCTTCTGCGAGCTGTTTAACGCCCAGAGAGATACGCTCGCGCTCTGCGTCAACCTGCAGAACAACTGCTGCGATTTCGTCGCCTTTTTTGTATTCACGAACTGCTTCTTCGCCTGCAACGTTCCAGGAGATGTCAGACAGGTGAACCAGGCCATCGATGCCGCCGTCCAGGCCGATGAAGATACCGAAGTCAGTGATAGACTTGATTTTACCTTCAACACGGTCGCCCTTGTTGTGGGTTTCCGCAAACTGCTGCCATGGGTTGTTTTTGCACTGCTTCAGGCCCAGGGAGATACGACGACGTTCTTCGTCGATATCCAGAACCATAACTTCCACTACATCGCCAACGTTAACAACTTTGGACGGGTGGATGTTTTTGTTGGTCCAATCCATTTCGGAAACATGAACCAGGCCTTCAACGCCTTCTTCGATTTCAACGAAGCAGCCGTAGTCGGTCAGGTTGGTCACGCGACCGGTCAGTTTGGTACCTTCCGGATAACGTTTAGCGATAGCTACCCACGGATCTTCGCCCAGCTGTTTCAGGCCCAGAGATACACGAGTACGTTCGCGGTCGAACTTCAGCACTTTAACAGTGATTTCGTCGCCAACGTTTACGATTTCGCTCGGATGCTTAACGCGTTTCCATGCCATATCGGTAATGTGCAGCAGGCCGTCAACGCCGCCCAGATCAACGAATGCACCGTAGTCAGTGAGGTTCTTAACGATACCTTTAACTTCCATGCCTTCCTGCAGGTTTTCCAGCAGCTGATCGCGCTCTGCGCTGTTTTCGGATTCGATAACGGCACGACGAGAAACAACGACGTTGTTACGTTTCTGGTCCAGCTTGATGACTTTGAATTCAAGCTCTTTGCCTTCCAGGTGCAGCGTGTCGCGCACCGGACGAACGTCTACCAGGGAGCCCGGCAGGAACGCACGAATACCATTCAGCTCAACAGTGAAGCCACCTTTAACTTTGCCGTTGATAATACCGACTACAGTTTCAGCGTCTTCGTAAGCTTTTTCCAGCGTGATCCAAGCTTCGTGACGTTTAGCTTTCTCACGGGACAGCAGGGTTTCACCGAAGCCGTCTTCTACTGCATCCAGAGCAACGTCAACTTCGTCACCAACCTGGATTTCCAGCTCGCCCTGGGCGTTTTTGAACTGCTCTGCCGGAATGGCAGACTCAGATTTCAGACCGGCGTCAACCAGTACTACGTCTTTGTCGATAGCAACAACAACACCACGAACGATGGAACCCGGACGGGTTTCGATTGTTTTTAAGGATTCTTCAAATAGTTGAGCAAAAGATTCAGTCATGTTTAATCTTCAGGTTTCATATTTAACGTCCACCAGGCTCCATGCCGGATGGGGTTGTTTAACATACCCGCTAACAGTCCGTTGCTGCGGGGTACTGCTATAATTCGCAGGCTATTGTGCTTTATCGACGATAAGATTAAGCGGAAGCCAGTTTTTCGCGCGCATATTGTAGCGCTTTTTCAATCACTTGCTCAATGTTTAGTTCTGTGGAATCAAGAACTAAGGCATCGGCAGCCGGGATAAGCGGCGCCACTGTACGATTGCGATCGCGGTCGTCGCGCTCTTTTATCTCGGATAAAAGGCGATCAAAGTTAACACTAAAGCCCTTCTCCTGCAACTGAAGCATGCGGCGATGCGCACGTTCTTCCGCGGAAGCGTCAAGGAAAATTTTCACCGGCGCATCGGGGAATACCACGGTTCCCATATCGCGTCCGTCAGCGATCAAACCGGGCAGCTCACGGAAGGCTCGTTGACGGCGCAGCAATGCCTCGCGCACGCGCGGAAAAGCGGCGACTTTAGAGGCCGTATTGGCCACATCCTGAGTGCGGATTTCCGCGCTAACATCCTCCCCCTCCAGAATGACTTCCAGGCTACCGTCAGTGGAGACAAAACGGACATCAAGATGCGCGGCAAGCGGCACCAGCGCCTCTTCGGATTCAACATCAACATGGTGATGCAGCGCAGCGAGAGCAAGAACGCGATAAATCGCTCCAGAATCCAGCAGATGCCAGCCCAGCGTTTCTGCCATTGCCTTGCATAACGTGCCTTTGCCCGCACCGCCAGGCCCATCAATGGTGATTACCGGAACTGTTGCCGTCATCTTTTTCTCCTTTAGCAAGGCGCATAAATATATAAACGCCGCGCATTATACGCATCTCTTCGACGGAAAGTGAGCATTGGTTGTAAATTACGGATAACTGGAAATCTAATGCGGAAGAATTGTGCAATTATAGCGGGCTGATAGAGCATCAGCCCGGAAGATGAGGCAGTTTTACTTTTTATCTTCCGCGATACGGTCGCGGATATGCTGCGCACGTTCAGCTGAAGGCGGGTGTGAATCGAACAGAGATTTGCTGTGGCCGGCGTCAAGGCTGGCCAGTTTGTCGAAGCTGCCCACCAGCCCCTGAGTGCTGATGTTGCGCTTTTTCAGCAGATCGTAGGAGAAATCATCAGCATCGGACTCCTGAGAGCGGGAGAAAGCGGAGTTAATCATTCCCTCTGCGATATCGCCCAGCTGAGATTTAGACAAGCTTGCAGCCGCTCCGCTGGTGGCTGAAATTGCATCACGCGCGGCAATGGTCGCATAGGCGGTTTGCATCGCTTTGCGCGAATGTCCCAGCGCTACGTGGCCCAACTCATGGCCCAGAACCGCTTCAACTTCATTATCGGTCATCATGTCCATCAGGCCGCTATAGACGCGGACGCAGCCGTTGGCCATTGCCCAGGCGTTGACGTCTGATGTCATGTAAACCTTATAGTTTACCGGCGTGCCGTTGATACTATTTCCTAACGCTTTGGCAATTTTATTCAGACGCTTGGTGTACTTACTTGAAGCGCCGGCCTTTTTATTTTCGCTATCCATTTGCTTACAGGCATCGTCGGAAAGCGCTTTGACTTCAGAGTCAGAAAGCGTTGCCGCTTTGTAGGCCGTCATCCCTGAACTTACGAGGGCGTTGGTGTCCACCCCCTGCATATTTTTACAACCTGCCAACAACGTGGCGGAAACCGCTAAAGCCAGCATTACTTTTGTATTTCTCATATCAATCATCCATTGATTAGCATATTAAATGCTTATAAATCCTGTATTTACAAGCAATCAAGGCTAGCATTTAGTTTTCCGCCCGACAAGCAGACATAAAAAAACGCCGACCCAAGGGTCGGCGTTTTCACCTAAAATTCGCGTGATTCAGGCCAGCGTACTGATTCGCGCCAGCTGTTCGAAGTAGTCCGGGAAAGTTTTTGCCGTACACTTCGGATCAAGGATGGTGACCGGCGTATCGGAAAGCGCCACCAGCGAGAAACACATTGCCATACGATGGTCGTTATAGGTGCCGATTTCAGCGAACTGGAGCTTCGCAGGCGGAGTGATGCGGATGAAATCCTCCCCTTCTTCAACTTCAGCTCCCACTTTACGCAGCTCAGTGGCCATAGCAAACAGGCGGTCAGTCTCCTTGACGCGCCAGTTATAAATATTGCGCAGAGTCGTGGTGCCTTTGGCGAACAGGGCGGCCGTGGCGATAGTCATCGCGGCATCCGGGATATGATTCATATCCATATCGATGGCGTTCAGTTCGCCGCGCGTGCAGGCGATATAATCATCGCCCCAGGTAATGGTTGCGCCCATTTTTTCCAGCACATCGGCAAACCGAATGTCGCCCTGCACGCTATCGCGGCCAATACCGGTGACTTTTACCGTCCCGCCTTTAATGGCTCCGGCGGCGAGGAAGTAGGATGCCGAGGAGGCGTCGCCTTCAACCAGATAATCGCCCGGCGAGCGATAGTGTTGATTGCCGCGCACGATAAATCGCTGA
This sequence comes from Klebsiella sp. S69, assembly GCF_016516145.1. Lineage (NCBI taxonomy): Bacteria > Pseudomonadati > Pseudomonadota > Gammaproteobacteria > Enterobacterales > Enterobacteriaceae > Klebsiella > Klebsiella sp. S69. The sequence goes on from NZ_JACVUU010000015.1 coordinate 63,220, forward strand.
TAAGACTGATTTTCAACCTCAACGCCAAAGGTTTTCATCAGGTGCAGCGTAATATCAATATAAGGTTTGGATACCAGATCGCCTTTAATCGCAATGACGGTATCCTGAGGCGCCAGCGGGGCGGTCATCAGGAGCGCGGTCAGAAACTGGCTGGAAACGCTGCCGTCCACTTCAACCTGTCCACCGCTGAAACCACCGCGCAGGCGCAGCGGCGGGTAATTCTCCTGCTCCAGATAATCAATCTGCGCCCCGCCCTGACGCAGCGCGTCAACCAGGTGACCAATCGGCCGCTCTTTCATTCGCGGCTCGCCGGTTAGCACAATATCGTTACTCCCCAGACATAACGCCGCCGCCAGCGGACGCATAGCCGTTCCGGCATTACCGAGGAACAGTTCTAATGCTTCAGCCGCGTGCAGTGGGCCGGCGTTACCGGTGACTTCGCAGCGGGTACGGTCGGAAGACAGGGTGTAATGAACTCCCAGCGCGCTCAGGGCATTCAGCATGTGGCGTACATCGTCGCTATCCAGCAGATTGGTCAGCACCGTCGTGCCGCGGGCCAATGCCGCCAGTAGCAAAGCACGGTTAGAAACACTCTTGGACCCGGGCAGGTTAATTGTGCCATCTACGCGTGCGATGGGTTGTAACGTCAGGGATTCCATTAAACTCAACTCTCAAACAAACAGAATAATAACCCCGCAGACGAGCTGCGGGGATGAAAAACACGACAGCGATTAGCCGTGACGGCGTTCGAAGTCCTGCATAAAGTCGGTCAGCGCCTTCACGCCCGCCAGCGGCATGGCGTTATAAATGGAAGCGCGCATGCCGCCCACTACGCGGTGGCCCTTCAGCGCATGCAGGCCAGCGGCAAACGACTCTTCGAGGAACAGTTTATCAAGCGCGCTATCGGCCAACTGGAACGGCACGTTCATGCGCGAACGGTTCGCCGCAGCGACATCGTTGCGATAGAAACCACTGTTATCGATGGTGCTATACAACAGGTCGGCTTTCTGCTGGTTGATTTTATCCATAGCGGCAACGCCGCCCTGCTCTTTCAGCCACTTAAACACCAGGCCGGAGAGGTACCAGGCAAACGTCGGCGGCGTGTTAAACATAGAGTCATTGGCCGACAGGATGGAGTAATCAAGAATCGACGGGCAGGCTATGCTGGCTTTACCCAGCAGATCTTCGCGCACAATAATCAGCGTCAAACCTGCAGGACCGATGTTTTTCTGCGCGCCTGCGTAGATTACGCCATAACGGCTTACGTCAATTTCACGAGACAAAATAGTCGAGGAGAAATCCGCCGTCACGATGACATCGTCGCCAAAATCAGGCGTTTCTTCAATGGCAATACCATCGATAGTTTCGTTCGGGCAGTAGTGCAGATAGGCCGCGCCCGGAGTCAGCTGCCATTCGCTCATCGGTTTAACCGCGCGCTGGCCGTCAACGGTGATTTTGGCGTCAATCACGTTCGGTTTGCAGTATTTATGCGCTTCTTTAACCGCGCTGGCTGCCCAGTAGCCGGCATCAACGTAGTCGGCAACGGTTTTATCACCCAGCAGGTTCAGCGGGATACCAGCAAACTGTCCGCGACCGCCGCCGTGACAAAATAAGACTTTGTAATTGGAAGGAATATTGAGCAGGGAGCGAAAATCCTGTTCCGCCTCTTCAGCCACCTTGATGAACTCTTTACCACGGTGGCTGATTTCCATCACCGACGTCCCCAAACCGTTCCAGTCGCAAAGCTCCTTTTGCGCCAGTTTGAGGACATCCGCCGGCAGCATTGCCGGGCCTGAACTGAAGTTATAGACCTGAGCCATTTCCCCTCACCACTTGCTATGTTATTTACCCGCGAACCGTCGCGGGCATAAGTTATTCCTGTGGCTATCGGTTTTATCATTCAGTGACACGCACCGCAATGGCTAAAACTGAGCCTGGGGGAAATGCGGACTCGGTCACACAAAAGAATCTGCCAGCTTGACGTCATAAAACCGACATAATTGCTGTCAGGTGACTCTTTTTGCCCGACTGACCTTCGACCATTCTGCATTTGCGCAGCGAGGGCATAATTGTTTATCCCCAGCTCGTAGCGTAAGGATTGCGCTACAGCGAACGCAGGCGTACTCATCATCGTGAGGTATGGTGATAAAACGATCGGTAAAACGGGAAGGCAAAATGGAAAGCCCGGCTTTAACATCTTCATCCTCATAGTAATAAAGGCTGATCTGGCCGTTGGTTTCCAGAATGGCCAGCCGTACCTGACCCAGTTGCTCAACCCCGCTGATTCTCAGTTCCATAAAAAACTCGAATTCGGTCATATTTTCCGCCTGCAGTTTCTCCCAGGCCAGTTCGCCGTTCTCCACAACAATAATCGGCTTACCTTCCAGCAAGTCCTCCAGTTTTTCGCTATGCCCCATCAGCCACATAATCAATCGATACAGCAGAGCCAGGGTAATAAATACCGCCAGTACCGGCAGCATGGGAACATCATCATAAAACGCGACGTCCCCTGCCGCCGAACCGAGGGTCAAAATGATGAGGACTTCGAAAAGAGACATCTGGCGAACGCCACGCCGCCCGGTTATCTTGAGAAAAATAAATACCAGGACGAAGGTATAGAGGCTACGCAGTGCCACCTCGGCCAGAAACTCCACGGGCACTTTATCCAGTGCCATACGATGCCAGTCAAATGTCTTCATGGTTAACGCCTGAACAGTTATTGAGTGACATAAGCATAGCCAGACGATGGAGATAGCACCTGTCATATAAAACCCGTATCATTGCGCGCTTTACGTACGATAAAAGTGACTGCCATGACTCAAACGTTTATTCCCGGCAAAGATGCCGCCCTGGAAGATTCCATCGCTCGCTTCCAGCAGAAGTTGCACGACCTCGGATTTGATATTGAAGAGGCCTCATGGCTCAACCCGGTACCGCACGTCTGGTCAGTGCATATCCGCGATAAAGAGTGCGCTCTGTGCTTCACCAACGGCAAAGGCGCCACCAAAAAAGCCGCGCTGGCCTCGGCCCTTGGAGAGTACTTTGAGCGTCTCTCGACTAACTATTTTTTTGCCGACTTCTGGCTGGGCGAGACCATCGCCAACGCGCCTTTCGTTCACTATCCGAATGAAAAATGGTTCCCTTTAACCGACGATGACGAAGTACCGGAAGGCCTGCTGGATGCCCGCCTGCGCGCATTCTACGATCCTGACGATCAGTTAACCGCCAGCATGCTGGTCGATCTGCAGTCAGGTAATGACGATCGCGGCGTCTGCGGTTTGCCGTTCACCCGTCAGTCAGATGGCGAAACTGTCTATATTCCGATGAATATCATCGGCAACCTCTACGTTTCTAACGGAATGTCCGCGGGCAACACCCGCAACGAAGCCCGCGTTCAGGGCCTCTCGGAAGTGTTCGAACGCCATATTAAAAACCGCATTATCGCTGAAAGTATCAGCCTCCCGGAGATCCCGGCGGAGGTGATGGCGCGCTATCCGGGCGTGGTTGAATCCATCAACAAGCTGGAGGCCGAAGGTTTCCCGATTTTCGCTTATGACGGTTCGCTCGGCGGCAAATATCCGGTTATCTGCGTTGTGCTGTTTAACCCCGCAAACGGCACCTGTTTCGCCTCGTTTGGCGCGCATCCTGATTTCGGCGTGGCGCTGGAACGTACCGTTACCGAACTGCTGCAGGGCCGCAGCCTGAAAGATCTCGACGTCTTCACGCCGCCAACCTTTGATGATGAAGAAGTCGCCGAACATGCGAATCTTGAAACGCACTTTATCGATTCCAGCGGCCTGATCTCCTGGGATATGTTTAAGCAGGATGCCGACTACCCGTTCGTGGACTGGAGCTTCTCCGGGACCACGGAGGAAGAGTTCGCCACCCTGATGGCTATCTTTAAGCAAGAAGATAAAGAAGTTTACATCGCCGATTACGAACACCTTAGCGTCTACGCCTGCCGGATAATTGTTCCGGGCATGTCTGATATCTATCCGGCGGAAGACCTCTGGCTGGCGAATAACAGCATGGGCGCACCTCTGCGGGAAACGATTCTTTCTCTGCCGGAAAGCGAATGGGAAAAAGAAGATTATCTGGCGCTTATCGAGCAAATGGATGATGAAGGCCTTGATGATTTCACCCGCGTGCGCGAACTGCTCGGTCTGGCAACCGGCAAAGACAACGGCTGGTATACGCTGCGCATTGGCGAGCTAAAAGCAATGCTGGCGCTGGCGGGCGGCGATCTCGAGCAGGCCTTGATCTGGACCGAGTGGACCATGGAATTTAATGCCTCAATCTTTAGCGCCGAACGCGCTAATTACTACCGCTGCCTGCAAACTCTGCTGCTGCTGAGCCAGGAAGAGGAGCGTCAGCCGCTGCAGTATCTCAACGCTTTCGTACGCATGTACGGCGCCGATGCCGTTGAAGCCGCCAGCGCCGCGCTTAGCGGAGAAGCACCGTTCTATGGGCTGCAGGCAGTAGACAGCGATCTGCTCGCTTTCCCGGCTCACCAGTCGCTACTGAAAGCCTACGAAAAGCTACAGCGCGCAAAAGCTGCATTCTGGGGTAAATAAGCTCACTTTACTGCCTGAATCACCGTATGATGAGGGGGCAAATAGGCCCCCTCTTTTTATGTTTTCCACAACCCGCAACCAGGTTGTAGCCATAAAGTTAATTAGTGGTGAGAAATAATAAAATCGCGCCGCAAATATTGTTAATTTTAATAAAAATACCCCATTTTAATTAACCGAAAAACGGGGGTAAAATGAAAATAATCAACATTATTTGTAAAATTTAAAATTTATTTTTTCATTAAAAATCAAATAATTAGATATAAAAACATCAATTCCACACACTAAAAGGGCCTATAGTTCCGGTAGGATATGATCTACATCAAATTCCCTTCTATAATGCTTTGTTAGTATCTCACCGCCAACTTACATAAAGAGAGAGTTAGTGTGAAAGCTGACAACCCTTTTGATCTTTTACTCCCTGCTGCCATGGCGAAAGTCGCCGAAGAAGCAGGTGTCTATAAAGCGACAAAACATCCGATAAAGACGTTTTATCTGGCTATCACCGCAGGTGTCTTCATCTCTATCGCTTTTGTTTTCTATATTACCGCGACAACCGGCACGGCCGGGATGCCATTCGGGGTTGCCAAACTGATTGGAGGCATCTGCTTCTCACTGGGTTTGATTCTCTGCGTTATATGCGGTGCCGACCTGTTTACTTCAACCGTTCTTATCGTTGTGGCGAAAGCCAGCGGAAGAATAACATGGGGTCAGCTGGCTAAAAACTGGCTAAACGTCTATGTTGGTAACCTGGTTGGTTGCTTACTCTTTGTATTGCTGATGTGGCTTTCAGGCGAATATATGACTGCCAACGGTCAATGGGGACTTAACGTTCTGCAAACCGCCGACCACAAAATGCACCATACTTTTATTGAAGCTGTGTGCCTGGGTATCCTGGCAAACCTGATGGTCTGCCTTGCGGTATGGATGAGCTACTCCGGCCGTAGCCTGATGGATAAAGCCATGATTATGGTTTTACCGGTGGCAATGTTTGTTGCCAGCGGGTTTGAGCACAGTATCGCGAACATGTTTATGATCCCGCTGGGTATCGTCATTCGCGACTTTGCGAGCCCGGAATTCTGGACCGCAGTTGGTTCAACTCCGGAAAGTTTCTCTCACCTGACCGTCATGAACTTCATCACTGATAACCTGATTCCGGTAACAATCGGGAACATCATCGGCGGTGGTCTGCTGGTTGGGTTGACATACTGGGTCATTTACCTGCGTGGCGACAACCATCACTAAGGGTTGTTTCAGGCAGTAAATAAAAAATCCACTTAAGAAGGTAGGTGTTACATGTCCGAGCTTAATGAAAAGTTAGCCACAGCCTGGGAAGGTTTTGCGAAAGGTGACTGGCAGAACGAAGTCAACGTCCGCGACTTCATCCAGAAAAACTATACCCCGTACGAAGGTGACGAGTCCTTCCTGGCTGGCGCAACTGAAGCGACCACCAAGCTGTGGGACACCGTAATGGAAGGCGTTAAACAGGAAAACCGCACTCACGCGCCTGTTGATTTTGACACTTCCCTTGCGTCCACCATCACCTCTCATGACGCTGGCTACATCGAGAAAGGTCTCGAGAAAATCGTTGGTCTGCAGACTGAAGCGCCGCTGAAACGTGCGATTATCCCGTTCGGTGGTATCAAAATGGTAGAAGGTTCCTGCAAAGCGTACAATCGCGAGCTGGACCCAATGCTGAAGAAAATCTTCACTGAATACCGTAAAACCCACAACCAGGGCGTGTTTGACGTTTACACCAAAGACATCCTGAACTGCCGTAAATCTGGCGTTCTGACCGGTCTGCCGGATGCCTATGGTCGTGGTCGTATCATCGGTGACTACCGTCGCGTTGCGCTGTACGGTATCGACTTCCTGATGAAAGACAAATACGCTCAGTTCGTCTCTCTGCAAGACAAACTGGAAAGCGGTGAAGATCTGGAAGCAACCATCCGTCTGCGTGAAGAAATCTCTGAGCAGCACCGTGCGCTGGGTCAGATCAAAGAAATGGCGGCGAAATATGGCTGCGATATCTCTGGTCCTGCTACCAACGCTCAGGAAGCTATCCAGTGGACCTACTTTGGTTACCTGGCTGCCGTTAAATCTCAGAACGGCGCGGCAATGTCCTTCGGTCGTACCTCCAGCTTCCTGGACATCTTCATCGAACGTGACCTGAAAGCGGGTAAAATCACCGAGCAAGACGCTCAGGAAATGATTGACCACCTGGTCATGAAACTGCGTATGGTTCGTTTCCTGCGTACTCCAGAATATGATGAACTGTTCTCCGGTGACCCGATTTGGGCAACTGAATCCATCGGCGGTATGGGCGTTGACGGCCGTACTCTGGTAACCAAAAACAGCTTCCGTTTCCTGAACACCCTGTACACCATGGGGCCGTCTCCGGAGCCGAACATCACCATTCTGTGGTCTGAAAAACTGCCGCTGAGCTTCAAAAAATTCGCTGCAAAAGTGTCCATCGATACCTCTTCTCTGCAGTATGAGAACGATGACCTGATGCGCCCAGACTTCAACAACGATGACTACGCTATCGCTTGCTGCGTAAGCCCGATGGTTGTTGGTAAGCAAATGCAGTTCTTCGGTGCTCGCGCTAACCTCGCGAAAACCATGCTGTACGCAATCAACGGCGGCGTTGATGAAAAACTGAAAATGCAGGTTGGTCCTAAATCTGAACCGATCAAAGGCGACGTTCTGAACTTCGATGAAGTGATGGACCGCATGGATCACTTCATGGACTGGCTGGCTAAACAGTACGTCACTGCGCTGAACATCATCCACTACATGCACGACAAGTACAGCTACGAAGCCTCCCTGATGGCGCTGCACGACCGTGATGTTATCCGCACTATGGCATGTGGTATCGCAGGTCTGTCCGTTGCTGCTGACTCCCTGTCTGCAATCAAATATGCGAAAGTTAAACCGATTCGTGATGAAAACGGTCTGGCTGTCGACTTCGAAATCGAAGGCGAATACCCGCAGTTTGGTAACAACGACTCTCGCGTCGATGATATGGCCGTTGACCTGGTTGAACGTTTCATGAAGAAAATTCAGAAACTGCACACCTACCGTAACGCTATCCCGACTCAGTCCGTTCTGACCATCACCTCTAACGTTGTGTATGGTAAGAAAACTGGTAACACCCCAGACGGTCGTCGCGCTGGCGCTCCGTTCGGACCAGGTGCTAACCCGATGCACGGCCGTGACCAGAAAGGTGCAGTTGCCTCTCTGACCTCCGTTGCTAAACTGCCGTTTGCTTACGCGAAAGATGGTATCTCTTATACCTTCTCTATCGTTCCGAACGCGCTGGGTAAAGACGACGAAGTTCGTAAAACTAACCTCGCAGGCCTGATGGATGGTTACTTCCACCACGAAGCGTCCATCGAAGGCGGTCAGCACCTGAACGTCAACGTCATGAACCGCGAAATGCTGCTCGACGCGATGGAAAACCCGGAAAAATATCCGCAGCTGACCATCCGCGTATCCGGTTATGCAGTACGTTTTAACTCCCTGACTAAAGAACAGCAGCAGGACGTTATTACTCGTACCTTCACTCAGACCATGTAATGGTATTGACTGAAATCGTACTGTAAAAAGCGTACAATAAAGGCTCCACGCAAGTGGGGCCTTTTTAGCAATACCTTCCTGTCCCAGTCTCTTTTGTCCGCTGTCTATACTTTATGGATAACAGCCAAAACAGACTTAACACAGCCGGTTTGAGCTGTGCATGCACAGGCCCCGGACGGGCCGAATCTGGAGATATCACCGCAATGTCAACAATTGGTCGCATTCACTCCTTTGAATCCTGTGGCACCGTCGATGGCCCGGGGATCCGCTTTATCACTTTCTTCCAGGGCTGCCTGATGCGCTGCCTCTATTGCCACAACCGCGATACCTGGGATACCCACGGCGGTAAAGAGATTACCGTTGAAGAGCTGATGAAAGAGGTGGTGACCTATCGCCACTTTATGAACGCTTCCGGCGGCGGCGTAACGGCATCCGGCGGCGAAGCCATTCTGCAGGCCGAATTTGTTCGCGACTGGTTCCGCGCCTGTAAGAAAGAAGGTATTCATACCTGTCTCGACACTAACGGCTTTGTGCGCCGTTACGATCCGGTTATCGATGAACTGCTTGAGGTGACCGATCTGGTGATGCTCGATCTCAAGCAAATGAATGATGAAATTCACCAGAACCTGGTTGGCGTCTCTAACCATCGGACGCTGGAGTTTGCCCGCTATCTGTCAAACAAAAACATCAAAGTCTGGATCCGCTACGTGGTGGTCCCTGGCTGGTCCGACGATGATGATTCCGCGCATCGCCTGGGTGAGTTTACCCGCGATATGGGCAACGTCGAGAAAATTGAACTGCTGCCGTATCATGAGCTGGGCAAACATAAATGGGTGGCCATGGGCGAAGAGTACAAGCTGGATGGCGTCCATCCGCCTAAAAAAGAGACCATGGAACGCGTGAAGGGAATTCTGGAACAGTACGGTCATAAAGTGATGTACTAAATTTCCCCACCCGGTAGCGCAAGCGCTACCGGGTTTTTGCCAAACTATGATAAGCATCAGGACATAAAGTATTCCGACAGCTTATTTGCCACGCTTTCAATAGAGAAAATGCGCTTCTGATGCGCTTTACGGTATTCCGCATAGCGTTCATCCTGCTCTTCCAGCGCGCTGAGGATCCGGTCGGCCACCATCATGGCGCCGGCAATTTCCGCAAATCCTGACTCCCCCTCCCCCTGTAAAGCCACCGCCGCCTGAAGATTCCAGTCAGATAAGCGGGCTAACGGCGCGAACGTCCCCCGCGTCAGCGACAATATTTTCACGCCCTGCTGCTTTGCCAGGGACAGGGACTGCATCATATCCGCCGAGGCCTGTTCAGTATGCACGACGATAATGCCGGTTTTTTGGTTATCAGCCAGCAACGGCATCGCCGCCGGATAAGAGCGATCGACAAAGCTGGCCGCCTTACCCATATTGATTAAATTCATTTGCAGGAATAACGCGACCGGCACTGCCGTGCCCACGGCATAGATAGCAATGCTGTTCAGGGCGTTAAGCCAGTCAGCTGCGGCTTTCAGCTCCTGGTTATCCACGATAGCATTACTGTCGCGAATGCTCGCCAGCACCGGCGCAATCTCTTCGTTCTCGTTGATACCGTTGTCTTCCGAACGCGCGGCGCCCTGCTCCATCGCCAGCGCAGTTCTGAAATCCGAGAAACCTTTAAATCCGAATGCCCGACAAAAACGGGTGATACTCCCTTCACTGGTATCAATGGAGTCGGCCAGTTCTGAAATCGTGTGACGCATCACAAAGTCAGGATTTTCCGTAATAAAACGGCCAACTTTCTCCAGTATCGGGCTTAGCCCTGAAGCTCCATTTCTTATGCTTATCAACAAGTTATTGTCTATCTGGCTCATGTTTTGCCTTATTTGCTCAAAATGCAAACACAGTCACATCTTTCGTCCTGCCGCAAAGATAATAATTATTATCTCACACAAACAAATAAAAATAATTATTTTTACAAACAGGAGAACATCGAATGAAAGGTCTCATAGTCTGTCGTACCGGTATGGGCAGCTCCTTAATGCTCAAAATAAAAGCACAAAAAATCATCGACAAACACGGCTGGGATATCGAGCTGGAACACGACGTCCTCTCAGGCTTACGCACCTGGCGAGATATTGATTTTGTCATCACTATGCGCGATCTCACCGATGAAGTCGAAGCCGCCGGATTCAGAGCTGTCGGCATCACCGACCTGATGAACAGTGAAGAGATGGAATCTGCGCTCACCGACATCGTTCAAAGCAACTAACCTCTCCCGGAGGCAATATGGATTTCCTCAGATTTATTGTATTCGACATTCTGGGCGTAACCCCACTTTTAGTTGGCTTTATTGCATTAATCGGCCTGTTAATCCAACGCAAGCCGATTGAAAAAGTGCTTTCCGGCACTTTTAAAACCATCGTCGGCTTTCTGGTATTCGCCGGCGGCGCTGGTCTGGCGGTGACTTCCCTGGGTAACTTTCAGACCTTATTCAGCGATGGTTTTGGCCTGAAGGGCGTAATGCCGCTGGCTGAAGCGCTAACCGGACTGGCGCAAACCAAATTCGCCATGTGCGTTTCGCTGATTATGGTGATTGGTTTTGCCTGGAACCTGTTCTTTGCCCGCGTAACGCCGTTTAAATACATCTTTCTTACCGGGCAACATAACCTGTATCTCTCCGCGCTGCTTACCGTGACGCTAAAGGCGCTGGGCTACAGCGACATGACAACCATTATTGTCGGCTCGGTGCTGCTGGGGCTCGCCGCCTGCCTCTATCCGGCTATTGCGCAACCGTGGATGCGAAAAATTACCGGTAACGATGAGATCGCCATGGGGCACTACGTCACGCTGGCCTATGCCGCCTCCGGCTGGATCGGTTCTAAAGTCGGCGATCCTAAACAATCTACCGAAAAGCTGAATCTCCCCGGTTGGCTGGGGATCTTCAAAGATTACATTGTTTCAGTATCGATCTCGGTGAGTATTTTCTATTACATCGCCGCGCTCGCGGCCGGAAAAGCTGCGGTCACCGCAGCGGCCGGCGGCATGCACTGGCTGGTTTACCCGCTCTTTCAGTCGCTGACCTTTACCGCTTCTCTGTACATCATCATTACCGGCGTGCGCCTGCTGCTGTCAGAAATTGTTCCGGCCTTTCTCGGCATCTCGGAGAAGTTTATTCCTAATGCCAAACCCGCGCTCGACTGCCCGGTCGTCTTTCCCTACGCTCCAACCGCCACGGTTCTCGGATTTATCTCGTCTTTTGTCGGCGGGCTGGTGGTGATGGGTTTGCTGGCGATCCTCGGACAAACCGTCATTATCCCGGTCGCTATTCCCTACTTCTTCATCGGCGCCACCGCTGCGGTATTTGGTAATGCCTCCGGCGGCTGGAAAGGCGCGATTGCCGGAAGCTTCATCACCGGGATCCTGATCGGTATTGGCCCTGCGCTGATTTACCCGATTATGGAGTCCGTCGGTCTTTCAGGCACCAGCTTCCCGGAAACTGACTTCGTTGCCCTGGGTCTGGTCGTGTACTACATCGGTAAAATGCTGCCCTAAGAAGGAAAGAACATGAACATTGATGAACTGAAATCCCATGCGCTTGCCGCTCGCCGCGAGATAGTCACCATGATTTACGAATCCGGGATTGGCCATCCGGGCGGGGCATTGTCGATAATCGACATTCTTACCTGGCTCTATTATCAGGAAGTCGATTTGCAAGCCTCCCCGCGCTCGCGCGTGGTGATGAGTAAAGGCCACGCCGTCGCCGCGCAGTACGCCATGCTCTATCAAAAAGGAAAGATCGATCGCAGCGAGTTCCATACGTTCCGGCAGATCAACTCGCGCCTGCAGGGACACCCAAGCATTAAATCACTACCGGAGGTCGATGCCACAACCGGTCTGCTGGGTCAGGGGCTGTCGATTGCTTTTGGTATGGCGGCCGCCAAAAAGCGGCGCAACGATCCGCACCGGGTCTTTGCCATCGTTGGCGATGGCGAAATGCATGAAGGCCAAATCTGGGAAACCTTACAGCAGGCTGGTCACATGAAAATGGATAATCTGGTCGCCATCTTCGATTACAACGGCTTCTCTTCCCACGACCCCGTTAATGAAGTCGTTAATCTCGAGCCGCTGGCGGACAAAATCCGCAGCTTTGGCTGGCATGTACTGGAGCTGCACGATGGCAATGATATGCATCAGGTTGCCGATACCCTGATGCTATCCCGCCATCTGAAAGGCAAGCCGGTCGCCATCGTGGCGCACACGACGAAAGGTTCCGGCGTCAGCTATATGGAAAACAACGGTGACTGGCACTCAAAAACCCCGAGCAAAGAACAATTTCAGCAGGCAATGGAGGAGTTACAGTGATGAAAGCACCCCGTGATGAGATCGGTAAAGCCCTGATTGCGCTAAAAGAAAAAGGCTATCCCGTCGTTGTTATCGACAGTGATTTAGCCAGCTCTACCCGTACTGACCAGTTTCAGGCCATCTATCCTGAGGCCTTTTTCGAAATGGGCATTGCGGAAGGCTCCGCCATGAGTTTCGCGGTCGGCCAGGCGCTGGAAGGCTTTATGCCCTTCTATGTTAACTTTGCCATGTTCGTCACCGGCACCGCCTGGACCCAGCTGCGGCAGGCCTGCTACGCCAAAGCCAATATAAAACTCGTCGGTAGCCATCCCGGTATGGATGATGGACCTGACGGCGCTTCTCATCATGCGCTGGAGGACTTAGCGCTGACCCGCGTCCTTCCGGGATTAACCATCCTGACGCCAGCAGATGCGGAAGAAATCGCCGAGGCCTTCGAGCAGGCGGCAAAAATAAAGGGGCCCGTTTATATCCGCGTTGCCCGCGAACCGATGCCGGTTCGCGACAAAAGCGTCGTGCCGCGGGTGAGCGATATCGCCGCCATCGCCGACAGCGGCAATGATTTTGCGATTCTTTTTGAAGGGACGGTTCTGGAGCAGGCCACCGAGGGTTATGAAAAGTTGGTCGCCAGCGGCAAAAAGGGCAAGCTGATTCACGTCGCAACCCTTAAGCCCTTTAATCAGCAAGAATTTTATCGGCTGGTTAATGATTGTCCACTTATCGCTACGCTTGAAAATCATACCGTCAACGGCGGCCTCGGCGGGCTGATCGCGGAAACCCTGACGCAAAAGGCGCATCCGGCGCGCCTTACGCGGCTGGGAACGCAGGATACCTTTACCGAATCGGGTAACAGCAGACAGTTAAAAGCCAAATACGGCATTTCGGGAGAAGCGCTGTTTAATGCTCTACGCTAACCACCAGGCGAGCCGGTCAGATGGCGGTCGGCTCGCGCATAAAAGGAATGTGTATGGAAGAGACGCTGTTTTCCGCCTGTCAGTTCACCAGCCACTGCCTGAACTGGCGCAGCGCTGTTCAGCTCGCCTGCCGCCCGCTAGAGCAACAGGGGAAAATTACCGCCGGGTATGCCGGTGCGATTATCCACGCCACAGAGCAGGATGGCTCCTGGTATATACTGAGCCCGGGATTTGCGCTACCGCATGCGCGTCCGGAAGCGGGCGTGCTGAGCAAAAATAGCGCGCTTTCGCTGCTTTGCTGTAGCGAAGCCGTTGATTTTCCGGATCATCCCGGAATTCGGCTGATAGTCATACTGGCGGCGGCAGATAGCGAACAGCATATTCAGACGATCCAGCGGTTAGTCTGCTGGCTGGATGAGGGGGATAGACTTCAGCGATTCAGCACGGTGCAAAGCCAGACCGAGTTTGCCGCGCTTCTTGCTTCGCATTAAACCATAGCCAGGGCGTGACCTGGCTATGTTCTGCATAAATCAGGCGTGCGCCACCGGCGTAGGATGGTGGCCCGCTTTGCGCAGCAGCGTCAGCAGATAGATGAATGACACGCTGGCGATCATGATAAACAGCAGATTATCAGAGAAATTCTGCATCAGCATCGCGGTAAGGGTCGGCCCAAGCAGGCTACCCACGGTATAGCTCATTAAGAGCGCCTGGTTCATCGCCACCAGCTGATGACGCTCCACTTTTTCACAAGCCCAGGCCATAGCCACCGGATAGAGCGTAAAGCCGGATGCCCCCAGCACGAACAGCGCCGGCGCCATTGCGGCCTGGCTTAACATTGCCAGACAGCCGAGGATCACCACAAATACCTGAACGCGCAGGACCAGCAGACGCCCGTAGCGATCGGCAAGACGGCCAATCGGCCACTGCCCAACGATACCCGCGCTCACCATTACCGCCATCCAGAAGCCAATGCCGGAATCGCTAACGCCCTGGTGGTTAAGCCATAGCGGCATCAGGCCATACAGCGAACCGAGAACGATGCCGGAAATAATGCAGCCGTTGACCCCATGGCGGGCCTGACGCAGCCGTAGCATTGGCCAGATACGCGCCGGTTCATGCGGTTCATCGGCCTGAGTCGCCACGCGAGCAAACAGCAGCGGCAGGATGGCCGCCAGAGCCAGCGCCGTCACCCACGGCAGAACGCTCATCAGATCCGTCGGCAGTTTGCTGACCATTAGCTGGCCCAGTACCGTGCCGACATAATAAATCATCATATAGGCCGCCAGCAGTCGACCCCGGCTCCGCGAAGTGCCGCTACAGACCAGCGCGCTCTCAACCACCACCCAAATCATCGCGCAGCCGACGCCGGCGATAAAACGCCAGCTGAACCAGCTCCAGAAGCCAATAGTGATACCAAGACCCACGCAGCCCACGGCAAAAATAACCGATGCCAGGTAATAGCTGCGGTTAAATCCCAGACGCTTAATTACCCATCCGGCGAGCAACGTTCCCACCAGATTACCGGTAAAATAGGACGACCCCACCATTCCAACCTGCCAGGTCGGCATATTTTCATGGGCGAGCCAAAGCGGGACGAGCGTATTTAAAACCGCTATCGCCAGAGTCAACAGAAGCAGGCCACAGAGCAGCATTTGCACTGGCCGGGTGTAGATGGTCATGGATATAAACCGTGATGGAGTTCAGATTTCGTGCGCATCATGCCACTGCTGAAAACATTGTCAATCTACCTGAAATCAGGCCTGACGCGGTTTGCGGGGGAACGATTGAAGTTTTTTATCCAGCGGATCGTCAACAGAATAGTTATTTATATTATTCCATTGTTTTTATTAATTTATTAAAAAAAAGCGGTGGGAATATCAGTAGAAATATTTCATGAATCGACCGCACTTTTTATCGCGCCAGAAATCATAATTCTGGCGCGATAAAGGACGATTAGCTGGCGATTGCCATCCCGACGGTCATATGCAGGCCATAGAAGACGCCGCGGCCGATCGCTTCGCCAACCAGCACCAGCGCAAATGCCAGCCCCAGAAGCGGCAATGCGGGCTGATAGCCTTTGAGCTGCGGAGCAATCCAGCATACCAGCGCCAGCACCAGAGCCACCACGCGCCACGCCATCAGCGAACCATAGTTCGGCACCAGCGCCGAGGCCTGCTGGATAGAGCTATGGATTGTTGTCAGCTCCTGACCCTGCATCAGCACCACGGTCACGCTCACCACCAGCGCCAGCAGAGTCACCGCCGGCAGCAGGCGCATCGCCCAACCGTTGACGTCCGCAAAGCGCAGCAGCAGATATCCCAGCAGCGGACCGCCGATAAACATCGTCAGGAAGAAGCTCAGTGGCGTCCAGACCGTGTACCAGGTGGGCACCGTATCGATGGTGTTATAGACGCGGACCATCATCCAGACAAAGATTATCCCGAGCACCATGGTAATAACCAGCCAGAGGTGACGCAGTCCCGCGGGTAGCTTATTCACCACCGCCAGCAGCCAGCCAATGCCGCCGACGGCAAAGAACAGCGCACCGCTGGCGATTTCGTTGCTGAGCGATGAAGCCCCCACGCGATTAAGCGAGTTAAAAGCGCGCATCGGCGACCCAAGATGCAGAGTCGAGGCAATAAAACCTACGCCCATCAGCACCCACAGGCCAAACATACTTCGCACCACGCGCTGCTGCTGTTCACGCGTTAAATCGCCCTTTATTAGCGCCAGAGCCAGTACAATAAATCCGCCCACGACGCACTGACCCAAGACCGTGAAAATAATCAGCGGCCATTCATGCCATCCACTCCCCATCTCACACCTCCTTCGGGTTAGCCAGGTAGCCGGTGGTATCTCCACACGGTCGGCTGTTGGCATTAGGTTTAATCACAATGCTCGGCTTAGTGAAATGCGCCGAAGGCAGCGGCGCGACGGCAGCCAGCTGACCGTGTTTTTTACGCAGATCTTCAATCGGGCCGAAATCCAAGGCGCGCAGCGGGCAAGATTCCACACAAATCGGTTTTTTGCCGTCGGCGACGCGCTCGTGGCAGCCATCGCATTTGGTCATATGGCCTTTTGTCGCATTGTACTGCGGTGCGCCGTACGGGCAGGCCATATGACAGTAGCGACAGCCGATACAGACATCTTCATCGACGACAACAAAGCCATCTTCACGCTTGTGCATCGCTCCGCTAGGGCAAACTTTAGTGCAGGCAGGATCCTCACAATGGTTGCAGGCGATAGAGAGGTAATAGGCAAAGACGTTTTGCTGCCATACCCCGTTATCCTCCTGCCAGTCGCCGCCGGCGTATTCGTAGATACGACGGAAGCTGACTTCCGGCGTAAGGTTTTTATAGTCTTTACAAGCCAGTTCGCAGGTTTTGCAACCGGTGCAACGGGCGGAATCAATAAAAAAACCATATTGAGTTGTCATCGGTTACTCCTTACAGCTTTTCAACCTGGACGAGGTTGGTATGCGATGGATTGCCTTTCGCCAGCGGCGACGGGCGTTGGGTGGTCAGCACGTTGATGCTGCCAGCCTGATCCACGCGGCCTGCGTCCGGGTTATACCAGGCCCCCTCACCCAGCGCGACCACGCCAGGTATCATTCTCGGGGTCACTTTGGCTTCGATATGGACTTCACCACGATCGTTAAAGATGCGGATCCGATCGCCATTAGCGATGCCGCGCTTCTGCGCATCCAGCGGGTTGATCCACATCTCCTGACGGCAAGCCGCTTTCAGCACGTCAACGTTGCCGTAGGTGGAGTGCGTACGGGCTTTATAGTGAAAACCGGTGAGCTGCAGCGGATACTTTTCAGCCAGCGGATCGTCATAGTTTTCAAACCCAGGGCTGTAGATCGGTAGCGGGTCGATGACATCCTGTTCTTTAAGCTCCCAGGTCGCCGCAATTTCCGCCAGCTGCGCAGAGTAAATTTCAATTTTCCCTGACGGCGTCGTTAACGGATTGGCGGCGGGATCTTCACGGAAGGCTTTATAGGCAACGTGGTGACCTTCCGGATCGCGCTGCTTGAAGATTCCCTGCTTGCGGAATTCATCAAACGGCAGCAGTGCCGGGATCGCTTTACGGGATTGTTCATAGAGATGACGCAGCCACTCTTCCTGCGTGCGACCTTCGGTGAAGCGTTGCTCAACGCCCATGCGCTTCGCCAGTTCGCTGGTCATTTCATAAATGGTTTTGCACTCAAAGCGCGGCTTGATGGCCTGGTCGGCAAAAATCACGTAGGACATGTTGCCGCAGGAAGCATCCAGCGCAAAATCCATCTGCTCCGAGGCCGTACAGTCCGGCAGCAGAATATCGGCATATTTTGCTGAGGAGGTCATATGGCAATCAATGACCACAATCATTTCGCACTTCTTGTCATCCTGCAGGATGTCATGGGTACGGTTGATTTCTGAGTGCTGGTTGATAAGACAGTTACCAGCATAGTTCCAGACCATTTTGATAGGGACGTCAAGCTTATCTTTGCCGCGCACGCCGTCGCGCAGCGCGGTCATTTCCGTACCGCGCTCAATCGCATCGGTCCACATAAACATGGAAATACTGGTTTCCACCGGATTATCCAGCGTCGGCATGCGTTCAAAAGGCAGGGAGTAAGAACCTTCACGCGCGCCGGTGTTGCCGCCGTTAATCCCGACGTTACCGGTTAAGATCGCCAGCATTGAAATTGCACGGGATACCAGCTCACCGTTGGCATGACGCTGCGGGCCCCAGCCCTGAGAAATATAGGCAGGTTTAGCGCTGGCGATTTCGCGCGCCAGCTGCACGATACGCGCCTGGGGAATGCCGGTAATCGTCGCCGCCCACTCAGGGGTCTTCGCGATACCGTCTTTGCCCTGACCGAGAATATAGGCCTTATAGTGGCCATTGGCTGGCGCTCCTTCCGGCAGCGTTTTCTCGTCATAGCCTACGCAGTATTTATCGAGGAAAGGTTGATCAACAAGGTCTTCAGTAATCATCACCCACGCCAGCGCGGAGACCAGCGCGGCGTCGGTTCCTGGGCGAATCGGGATCCACTCGTCTTCGCGTCCGGCACCGGTGTCGGTATAGCGTGGATCGATAATAATCAGCCTGGCGTTGGATTTCTCCCGCGCCTGTTCCAGGTAATAGGTTACCCCGCCGCCGCTCATTCGGGTTTCCCCGGGGTTGTTGCCAAACAATACGACCAGCTTACTGTTTTCGATATCCGACGGGCTATTGCCATCGGCCCAGCCACCGTAGGTATAGTTCAGGCCAGCGGCAATTTGAGCGGTGGAGTAGTCGCCATAATGGTTGAGATAGCCGCCGCAGCAGTTCATCAGGCGGGCAATCAGGGTTTTTCCCGGTGGCCATGAGCGAGTCAAAGTTCCGCCGAGGGTACCCGTTCCATAGTTCAGATAGATAGACTCATTACCGTACTCTTTTATCAGGCGCTGCATATTGCTGGCGATAGTATCAAACGCTTCTTCCCAGCTGATGCGCTCGAATTTGCCCTCGCCGCGCTTGCCCACGCGCTTCATCGGATATTTCAGGCGGTCCGGGTTGTAGACGCGTCGACGCATCGAGCGGCCGCGCAGACAGGCGCGAACCTGATGCAGGCCGTCGTAGCTATCATCGCCGGTATTGTCTGTTTCAACATATTTGATCTCACCATCGACCACATGCATCCGCAGCGGACAGCGGCTACCGCAGTTAACCGTACAGGCGCTCCAGGTAACGGTTTCGCTGGTGGGACTCAGGCTATCCGCAGCGTGGGCAATGCGCGTGAAGGGTAAGGTAAAAGCGCTGCTGGCCATTGCCAGCCCGCCAATCGCCGTGGTTTTCATTAAACCACGCCGGCTCACCTCGGCAGCCAGTAAAGCATCGGGGGTTTTGGTTTTCATAGATACTCGCTTTGGTTGCTCACAATTAACTTAAAGCCGCTATATAGTTTGATATATAACGAAATTAGACTTTATTAGTTTTTTATGCTGGTTAATCCAAAGGGAGTATCTGCGTATTCGCGAAGTCGATTATTGCCCGGTATCAAGAAGGGGGTAAAAAAAAAGCGCCCGCAGGCGCTTTTGAGAAAAGAGTCGAAAAATCAGCCGATAAATTCAAGGCCGCGCATATACGGACGCAGCACTTCCGGAATTTCAATGCGGCCATCCGCCTGCTGATAGTTTTCCATCACCGCGACCAGCGTACGCCCAACCGCCAGGCCAGAACCGTTCAGCGTGTGTACGAGGCGAGTTTTCTTGTCAGACTTGCTGCGGCAGCGCGCCTGCATACGACGCGCCTGGAAATCCCACACGTTGGAGCAGGAAGAGATTTCACGATAGGTATTCTGCGCCGGTACCCACACTTCCAGATCGTAGGTTTTGCACGCGCTGAAGCCCATATCGCCAGTGCACAGAGCCACTTTACGATACGGCAGACCCAGCAGCTGCAGCACTTTCTCGGCGTGACCGGTCATCTCTTCCAGCGCGGCCATGGAATCTTCCGGACGCACAATCTGCACCATCTCAACTTTGTCGAACTGGTGCATGCGGATCAGACCACGGGTATCACGGCCGTAAGAGCCCGCCTCAGAGCGGAAGCACGGCGTATGGGCGGTCATTTTGATCGGCAGATCGTCTTCATCGATGATTTCATCGCGAACCAGGTTGGTCAGCGGGACTTCCGCCGTCGGGATCAGCGCATAGTTGCTGCTGTCGGCTTCTTCTTCCAGCGGGCGGGTATGGAACAGGTCGCCGGCAAATTTTGGTAGCTGACCAGTGCCGTACAGCGTGTCCTGGTTAACCAGATACGGAACATAGTTTTCGCTGTAACCGTGCTGTTCAGTATGCAGATCCAGCATAAACTGCGCCAGCGCGCGGTGCAGGCGTGCCAGCTGGCCCTTCATGACCACAAAACGAGAACCGGTCAGCTTCACGGCGGCGGCAAAATCCAGCCCTCCGTGCATTTCGCCCAGCGTGACGTGATCGCGAATGTCAAAATCGAACTCGCGCGGTGTCCCCCAGCGGCTGACTTCAACGTTATCGTTTTCATCGCGACCGGCCGGTACGTCATCATGCGGGATGTTTGGAATAGCCAGCGCAATATCGCGGATTTCCGCCAGCAGCGCGTCCAGCTCGGTCTTAGCGGCATCAAGCTGCTCACCGAGCTTGTTCACTTCCAGGCGTAATGGCTCAATATCTTCCCCGCGCGCTTTCGCCTGGCCAATGGATTTCGATCGGGAGTTACGCTCCGCCTGCAGGTTTTCAGTTTGAACCTGCAGAACTTTACGACGCTCTTCCAGAGCGCGAAGTTTATCTACATCCAGCTTAAAGCCCCGGCGTGCCAGTTTTTCTGCGACTGCGTCTGGCTCGGTACGCAGCAGATTGGGATCGAGCATGCTTATCCTGTGCTTATCGAATTAATAAAGAAAAATGGCCGCAGAGCGCGACCACGGAAATAGTGTGACAACCTTACCGCAACGCCTCAATTATCGGTAGCGTTTTATCGGGCTATTTTGATCCTGTTCGGTTAACCAGGCGAGCTTTTCGCCTATTTTGCCCTCCAGCCCCCGGTTTGTCGGCTGATAATAGCGAGTTTGCGCCATTTCCTCCGGGAAGTACTGCTCTCCGGCGGCATAAGCATTAGGTTCATCATGTGCATAGCGGTACGCCTGCCCGTAGCCCATCTCTTTCATCAGCTTCGTGGGGGCATTGCGCAAATGTACCGGGACGTCGTAATCGGGACGTTCGCGCGCGTCGGCCATTGCCGCTTTAAAGGCGGTGTAAACAGCGTTGCTTTTGGGCGCACAGGCAAGATAAACAATGGCCTGAGCAATGGCGCGTTCACCTTCCGCCGGTCCGACGCGGGTAAAGCAGTCCCAGGCGGAGATCGCAACCTGCATCGCGCGCGGATCGGCATTGCCTACATCTTCAGAGGCAATCGCCAGGCAGCGGCGGGCAACGTAGAGGGGATCGCCGCCGGCGGTAATAATCCGCGCGTACCAGTAGAGGGCGGCATCCGGCGCGCTTCCGCGGACCGATTTATGCAGCGCGGAGATTAAATCGTAAAAGCGATCGCCTTTGTTGTCGAAACGCGCGCTGCGCTCGCCGGCAATTTCGGTCAGCAGTTCAACCTGCAACACGCGATTGCCGGAGGCGTCGGTTTCAGCCATATCGGCCATCATTTCCAGCGTATTCAGCGCCCGGCGCGCATCACCGTTGACGAGGTCAGCGATGGCCTTGCGCGTCTCGTCCGGTAGTACAATATTTTGCCCACCGTAGCCGCGCGTTTTGTCGCTCATGGCCTGATTAAGCACCTGCTCGATATCGTCGCTGGTCAGCGACTTCAGCAGATAGACGCGCGCGCGGGATAGCAGTGCAGAATTGAGTTCAAAGGAAGGGTTTTCCGTCGTCGCGCCGATAAAGGTGATAGTTCCATCTTCGATATGCGGCAAAAAGGCATCCTGCTGGCTTTTATTAAACCGATGGACCTCATCGACAAACAGGATCGTGCGGCGACCCGCATTGCGGTTTTGACGCGCGCGTTCAATGGCCTCGCGGATCTCTTTCACTCCGGAGGTAACCGCTGAAATACGTTCAACGTCGGCGCTGGCGTAGCGCGCAATGACCTCAGCGAGGGTGGTTTTTCCCGTTCCCGGCGGCCCCCAGAGAATCATCGAGTGCAGGTGCCCGGCTTCAATCGCCCTCGGTAAGGGTTTACCCGGCGCCAGCAGGTGCTGCTGGCCAATGTACTGTGCTAAATTTTCTGGCCGCATACGGGCGGCCAGAGGTTGAAACGCGTTATCGGAAAAATCGAGCGACAGGTTGCTCACGTTCGCCTCTATTTACGTTGATCGTCCACCGTAACCCCTTGCGGCGGCGTAAAGGTGAACTTAGATGCATCCACGGCACCATTTTGTTGCGATTTCAGCTGATAGCTGCTGCGTTGATCGTCCTGTTCCACGGCGCTGAATTGATGAATCGTACCGTCACGACCCACATTGATGGTGAACTGCTTAAGATTACCGCTGCCGTTTTTCGGAGTCAGAACAAAATCGTCACCGTTCTGCTTAATGTTGTAGTTTTGCCAGTCGCTGGCCTGATTACGGGCAATCAGCATAAACGGCGTATTGCTGGTCGCGTCTTTTAACCAGGTGGCGGTTGCCTGCTCAACAAACGGATTGTAGAACCATAGCGTTTTGCCATCAGAAACCAGCACGCTTTCATCTGGCTGAGTCATGTGCCAGTTGAACAGATTTGGCCGCTTGACCCAGAGATCACCCTGCCCGTCCTGAACGGCATTACCGCTGCCGTCGGTGACCTTCTGCGTAAAACTGGAGTGGAAGCTGCTCACTTTATCAAGGCGGCTTTTTAAATCGCTAGCGGCATCCGCCCATACCTGGCTGACAACCAGACCGGACAGTAATGCACAGGTGATTGCGAGTTTTTTCATTATCATTCCTTTATGTGCGTCACTCCCGACGCGGGAGCCTCTTCTGCCAAATTTAGACCCGCTAACGGCGGCTAAACAGCAGAAAAGGCTGATTTTCACTTATTTACCCAGCTTAGCGGTTACTCGAAGGGCGGCGGAGCCAGCACTTCACGGTTACCGTTATGACCCTGCTCGCTCACAATACCCTGGGCTTCCATTTGCTCAATAATACGCGCGGCGCGGTTATAGCCAATGCGGAACTGACGCTGTACCCCAGAAATGGAGGCTTTGCGTTTTTCCGTCACAAAATTCACGGCCTGATCGAATAGCGGATCGAGCTCTTCCCCGCCATCGTAGCCACCGCCGCCGCCTTCGCTTTCGCTGTCGGAGGTGATGCCATCGACATACTGCGGACGACCGCGCGCTTTCCAGTCCTGAACGACAGCGTGAACTTCCTCGTCGCGCACAAAAGCGCCGTGCACGCGCACCGGAATCGTCGAGTTAGGCGCGGAGTAGAGCATATCGCCCATCCCCAGCAGAGATTCCGCACCGCCCTGATCGAGGATGGTACGCGAGTCAATTTTACTCGAGACGGTAAAGGCGATACGCGTCGGGATGTTGGCTTTGATGAGGCCGGTAATCACGTCAACCGAAGGGCGCTGAGTTGCCAGTACCAGGTGGATACCCGCGGCGCGCGCTTTCTGCGCCAGACGGGCGATCAGCTCTTCCACTTTCTTACCAACGGTCATCATCAGGTCGGCAAATTCATCGACCAGCACCACGATATAAGGCTCTTTTTTCAGTACCGGATGGGTTGCATCCATACTGTCGCCAGGCTTCCAGTACGGATCCGGAATTGGCCGTCCCATACGCGCGGCTTCGGCAATTTTCTCGTTGTAACCCGCCAGATTACGCACACCCAGCGCAGACATCAGCTTATACCGACGCTCCATCTCGTTAACGCTCCAGCGCAAAGCGTTGGCGGCGTCTTTCATATCCGTCACCACCTCGGTCAACAGATGCGGTATGCCTTCATAAACCGACAGCTCGAGCATTTTCGGGTCAATCATGATGAATTTCACATCTTCCGGCTGCGCTTTGTAAAGCATGCTCAGGATCATGGCGTTGACCCCAACAGACTTACCGGAACCGGTAGTACCAGCCACCAGCAGGTGCGGCATCTTCGCCAGGTCGGCGGTTACGGGTTCGCCCGCGATGTCTTTGCCGAGGACCACGGTGAGAGGTGAAGGATTGTCGCGGAATTTCGCGTTATCGAGCACTTCGCGCAGGTAAACGGTTTGCCGTTTTTTATTAGGCAGCTCCAGGCCAACGTAAGGCTTACCCGGAATAACTTCAACTACGCGCACCGCCGCTGTGGACAGGGAACGGGCCAAATCTCGCGACAGGTTGGAAATACGCGCTGCTTTCACACCCGGCGCCAGGTTAAGCTCAAAGCGAGTGATTACCGGGCCCGGTGAGTAGTTCACCACGTCGGCTTTAATGCGGAAATCGGCCAGACGAGCTTCAACCAGACGCGCCATCTGCTCAAGCGCAAAGGTATCAATCGGCTCAACTTCAGCCGGGGGCGGCGTAAGTAGGTCAAGAGACGGCAGCAGCGTCGTCGGCTTCTGCAACGGGCGACTGTCGCCATTGCGCATCAACAACGGATGAATGAGACTCTCCTGCGGCTGTGGAGCCGGCTGCTGCGGGGCGTGCCCCTGAGAAGCATGCTGCTGCGGATAGCTGCCAGCAGCCTGCTGCGGCATTTGCGGATGTTGAGCCGGCTGATGCTGCGCAGATTGATAAGCCTGGTGCTGCACATTTTGCGGTTGCTGAGGGGCGTGCTGATGCGGCATCGGCTGCGGCACGGGCTGCGAATGCTGGACCGGCTGCTGATACTGCGGAGCAGGCTGCTGCACTTCCGGCAATGGCGTGAAGACAGGCTCGCTCGGCGCATCGTCAACTAACGTTTTCATTGGCGAGAATTCATAGTCAGCCGCAGAGAACGGATGAGATCCCGGCGGCTGCTCGCTTGCGTAGCGCTGCTGTTGAGACGCGGCAAACTGACGAGCCAGCTCGGCTTCAGCAGCGGAATCGTCATCTGCAGTTTCATCTTCGGCAGCGTAGCTATCACCATAGCGCTGATTTTGCGCGGCGGCGAACTGACGCGCCAGCTCTCCCTGCTCGAGCTCTGCAACTTCCTCGTCAGACAGCGAATCATCATAGTGCTGATGCTCAGCCTGACGCGCGCGCTCTTCGGCTAACCGCTGCGAAGGCAGCTTGATCCCGTAGGAGGCAAGTTCCCGGCGGGTGGGAACCCGTACGCGATTTGGACGAGGCAATTTCGGGCCAATGCCTTCTTTTACCTGCGCGCGAGGACCGCCCGAAGCCGGGCTAAATAGCGGCGCAGCGCCGGATGCGGCAGAAGCGGTTGAGGCCGCGGCGGCGCTAGCTGCAGCCGCCCCCGTTGCCTGATGGACCCCGGCCGCCAGTGCGCTCACGGCGGCAACATCTCCCGCCGGTGAAGACGGAGGCGTGATGGGTTTTGTCGCCACCGGACTGACGGGTTCAGGAATCGGCTGATACCAGGCGGCAAGCTGCTCGCGTTCACGCGCGCGTTTCTCTTCTACTTCTTCAAAGTAATACATCGGCGGACGCTGAGGCTTCACCTCCTCTTGCGGGGGCTCAGGCTCAACGGGGGCAGCATAGGGATCGGGCTGGTGCACTGGCGCCTGTTCCGGCTGGTACGCATGCTGCGGCTGCGAGAACGGTTCCGGCTGATAAGCTGGCTGCTGCACCGGAGCCTGCTCCGGCTGGTACGCATGCTGCGGCTGCCATGCTGGTTCCGGATGATAAGCTGGCTGCTGCACCGGAGCCTGCTCCGGCTGGTACGCGTGCTGCGGCTGCCATGCCGGTTCCGGCTGATAAGCTGACTGCTGCACCGGAGCCTGTTCCGGCTGGTACGCATGCTGCGGCTGCGAGAACGGTTCCTGCTGATAAGCTGGCTGCTGCACCGGAGCCTGCTCCGGCTGATACACGTGCTGTGGCTGCAAGAACGGTTCCGGCTGATAAGCTGGCTGCTGCACCGGAGCCTGCTCCGGCTGATACGCGTGCTGCGGCTGCGCGATCGGTTCCGGCTGATAAGCTGGCTGCTGCACCGGAGACGGCTGCGGCTGGTACGCGTGCTGCGGCGGTGTCACTGGTTCGGGCTGATAGACTGGCTGAGCGTCGTACCCTGGCAGCGGTTCAGACCATGCCTGCGGAGCAGCGGTATCCTGCGCGGCCACTGCTACCGGATCGGCAATGCTATGGCCGTTCAACAGCGGATCGTATGGGTCAAAATCGCCAGGGCGTGCCGCGCTGACTCCGGAGAACAGAACGTCATCGGCATTGGCCGGACGCGCTGCGCTGGAACCAGAAAAGAGCACATCATCAGCGGCAACAGGCGCACCGCTGGCGCTATACTGAATCTCATCTTCCGCATCATCCATCCGCTTACCGGAGAACAGAGCGGCATCAGTTTTACGCCCCATCGGGTTAGCGAATTTTTCGGCCAGGCGCTGGCGGCGGGCTAAGGCGCTGCGTAGAATCCGCGCGCGTCGAGAACCCTGCGGCCTGGCGGGTTCATCATCTTCATATTCTTCTTCATCATCTTCATATTCCCCTTCATCAACCCAGGTGTCGTCACGACGGGTACGGTTGCTGGCAAACGTGAGAACAGAGAGAATCACACCGCCGATTTTTTCGGCAATGCTGACCCAGGACCAGCCGGTAAACAACGTCAATCCGGCCGCCCAGATGCAGAGCAGCGCGATTGTGCCGCCGCTGCTGTGCAGCAGAGGTTGCAGGGTGGTGCTCAGCAGACTGCCGATCACCCCGCCGGAGGCAAAGTACCAGATATCATCAGCGTTGATAGCCGCCAGCCCACAGGACGTGAGAATCAGCGCCAGCGCACCGATCAAACGCAGCGAGACGGCGAAATAATCGATGTACTCGTCGTTTTCCTGATGACGCCAGGCAAACCAGCAGCCGCCGATAATAATGACCGGAATGGTGTAAGCCATTACGCCAAAAATGAAAAATAGCGTATCGGCCAGCCATGCTCCGGGCGTACCGCCTATGTTATGAATAGGCTCGTGCCACGCCGTTTGCGACCAGCTAGGATCCGAGGGATTAAAGCTGAGTAAGGCCGCCATCAACCAGATGGCAAAAAGGGAGCAAAGAATGAGTAATGCCTCAAGGAGACGGCGCCCGCTACTCAGCTTTGTGAACTTGACTTCTTTGTCTTCGGTGTATTCCTGGCTCAAGAAAGGCTCTCCAGGTATCAGGCTGTTTCCTGCCTTCAGCTAAAACGGACAACAGTGCCGGGTCTCCCCGGCACTGTTGCTGTATGGATTAACAGGAGTGTAATCAAACTACGTCGATTTTGCACCTGTTCCGTGTTAGCGCGTCTTAATTACCAGACGATTACTTTGCTTGACTTCTTCCATTACCACATAGGTACGGGTGTCGTTTACGCCCGGCAGGCGCAGCAAGGTCTCGCCCAGTAGTTTACGATACGCAGACATATCCGGCACGCGGGTTTTCAACAGGTAATCGAAATCCCCGGAAACCAGATGACACTCTTGAATTTCTTCAAGTTTTTGCACAGCGGAGTTAAATTGCTCAAACACATCCGGCGCGCCACGATTCAGAGTAATCTCAACAAATACCAGAAGTGATGCATCCAGATAATGCGGGTTGAGCAGCGCTGTATAGCCCTGAATAAAACCCTGTCTTTCCAGTCGACGCACGCGCTCAAGGCAAGGCGTCGGAGAAAGTCCCACCCGTTTAGAAAGCTCGACGTTGGAAATACGCCCGTCTTTTTGCAATTCATTCAAAATATTACGATCAATGCGGTCGAGATCTTTGCCAGGGCGCTTCTTGCTATCTACCATTATTATTGTCTCTCTGTATTCCTTCCCTACTCCTGTTCCGACTCTGAGCCTTCACTGCCAGAGTCCATCCTGTCATTACCCTTACGACGATGGGTAACCCAGGGGTACGTGAGAAGCCCGTTGCCTGACGGCAGTCACCGACATCACGCATGGCGTCTGTCCACACCATGCGTAGATTTCGCTAACCCGGATAAAAATGGCATTTGCGTGCATTAAAATTCGCCACACGCTAAACACTGCTTTTCTTCTTCCATGAATGTTTTCGCAAAAGCACAGGGGATTGTCAAAGCAAAACATCGATTTTTAGTACAAGATGCCAGATATTCATTATCCTCCCCCGTTGATTCTCATGTTTTCCTCTTATAATTGTCCCCCTGACAGTAGAATTAGTTATATTCTTCGTTCGTTAAATCGCCAATTAATCAGCAGCTTCTATTACACATATCGTTAACAAAACTGCCACGCTCTTTTTTTACGTCCACAAATTCCCTACAATCCAGCGCATGTATGCTAATAAATTACGAGGATCTCATGGGCACGGCCAAACACAGTAAACTGCTTATTCTTGGTTCTGGACCTGCGGGATATACCGCTGCGGTCTACGCAGCGCGCGCAAATCTGCAGCCGGTACTGATTACCGGAATGGAAAAAGGCGGTCAGCTGACCACCACCACTGAAGTGGAAAACTGGCCAGGCGATCCTAACGATCTGACCGGACCGCTGCTGATGGAGCGCATGCACGAACATGCCACCAAGTTTGAGACCGAAATTATTTTCGATCATATCAACAGCGTCGATCTACAAAACCGTCCGTTCCGCCTGACTGGCGACAGCGGTGAATACACCTGTGACGCCCTGATTATCGCCACCGGCGCATCAGCGCGTTATCTGGGGCTTCCATCAGAAGAGGCATTTAAAGGCCGCGGCGTTTCTGCCTGCGCCACCTGCGACGGTTTCTTCTATCGTAACCAGAAAGTCGCCGTCATCGGCGGCGGCAATACGGCTGTTGAAGAGGCGCTGTATCTCTCCAACATCGCTTCCGAAGTCCATCTGATCCACCGTCGTGACGGCTTCCGCGCGGAAAAAATCCTCATCAAACGCCTGATGGATAAAGTGGAAAACGGCAACATCGTGCTGCATACCAACCGCACCCTCGAAGAAGTAACCGGCGATCAGATGGGCGTGAGCGGCCTGCGCTTGCGCGATACGCAGAATGCTGACAATGTTGAATCCCTGGAGGTTGCCGGGCTGTTCGTTGCTATCGGGCATAGCCCGAACACGGCGATTTTTGCCGGTCAACTGGAGCTGGAAAACGGCTACATTAAAGTTCAGTCCGGCATCCACGGCAACGCCACCCAGACCAGCATTCCTGGCGTCTTCGCTGCGGGTGACGTGATGGACCATATCTATCGTCAGGCGATTACCTCTGCCGGAACAGGCTGTATGGCTGCGCTGGATGCAGAGCGTTATCTGGATGGTTTAGCCGACGCTTGCAAATAATCTTTACAAGTCAGTAACAAAGGTAAAGAAGGCGACGAAAAGTCGCCTTTATTTTTGCCCCGTTGTAACATTGCCGTGCCCAAAAAACTCATAACTACACCTGCTAAGCGCGCAATGAATAAAACCCGTCAACAAGAGTTAACCCGTTGGTTAAAAGATCAAAGCATTATCTCCCGTCGCTGGTTGATGATTTCCCGTCTCCTGGGCGTCATTAGCGGCCTGCTCATCGTTGCTCAGGCCTGGTTCCTGGCGCGGATCCTTCATCGCATGATTATGGAAAATATTCCCGCCACGGCGCTGCTGCTGCCTTTTGTGTTACTGGTGCTGGTCTTTGTGCTGCGCGCCTGGGTTGTCTGGCTGCGTGAAAGAGTGGGTTTTCAGGCGGGCCAGCATATCCGCGTTGAGATTCGCCGCCAGGTTCTGGATCGCTTACAGCAGGCGGGGCCTGCCTGGATACAGGGGAAACCCGCAGGCAGCTGGGCCACGCTGATCCTTGAGCAGATCGACGATATGCATGACTACTATGCTCGCTATTTACCGCAGATGACGCTGGCGGCCAGCATTCCCTTACTGATCGTCATCACTATTTTCCCCATCAACTGGGCCGCAGCGCTGATTCTGTTGGGCACAGCGCCGCTTATTCCTCTGTTTATGGCGCTGGTTGGCATGGGAGCGGCCGATGCCAACCGACGTAACTTTCTCGCTCTGGCGCGGTTAAGCGGCCATTTTCTCGACCGCCTGCGCGGTATGGAGACGCTGAGAATTTTTCATCGCGGTCAAGCAGAGACGGATAACATACGCGAGGCTTCTCAGGATTTCCGTCAGCGAACAATGGAAGTGCTGCGTCTGGCATTTCTCTCCTCCGGCGTGCTGGAATTTTTCACCTCGCTCTCGATTGCGCTGGTAGCCGTTTACTTTGGCTTTTCCTATCTGGGAGAGCTCAACTTTGGCCACTACGGCGCCGGAGTGACGTTGATGGCCGGTTTCCTCGCGCTGATTCTGGCCCCCGAGTTTTTCCAGCCGCTGCGCGATTTAGGCACCTTTTATCATGCAAAAGCGCAGGCTATTGGCGCCGCTGATAGCCTGAAGACCTTTATGGAAACGCCGCTGGCGCAGCCAGAACGTGGGGAAAAAGTATTAAGCGATAATGAAATGATTAGCATCGAAGCCCGCGACCTGCTGATCAAATCCCCTGAGGGTAAAGTGCTGGCCGGGCCGCTGAATTTTTCCCTACGCGCTGGCGAGCGCGTGGTGCTGGTTGGGCAAAGCGGCTCCGGCAAAAGCTCGCTACTGAATACGCTAACGGGTTTTCTTCCCTACGAGGGCTCGCTCAAGGTCAATGGCGTTGAGTTAAAGAGTCTGGATGCCGACCGCTGGCGCCATCTCCTGAGCTGGGTAGGGCAAAATCCGCAGCTGCCGGCGGCAACGCTGCGTGACAACGTCCTGCTGTCCTGCCCTGATGCCACCGAAGCACAGCTACAGCTTGCGCTGGATAAAGCGTGGGTCAGCGAGTTCCTCTCCCTTCTGCCGCAGGGTATTAACACGCCTGTCGGCGATCAGGCCGGTCGCCTGTCGGTCGGGCAGGCTCAGCGTGTCGCCGTCGCGCGGGCGCTGTTGGTACCCTGCCGCCTGCTGCTGCTGGACGAACCCGCAGCCAGCCTGGATGCCCATAGTGAGCAGCGCGTGATGCAGGCGCTGACCAATGCATCAACGCAGCAAACCACGCTAATGGTTACCCACCAGCTGGAAGGCCTTGCGAACTGGGATGCAATCTGGGTGATGCTTGATGGTCAAATTGTTGAACAAGGCAGTTATTCGCAACTGGCAACCGCAGGCGGCCCTTTTGCAACCCTGCTTGCTCATCGTCAGGAGGAGATTTAAATGCGCGCATTATGGCCTTACCTGGCGCTGTACAAACGACACAAATGGCTGCTGCTGCTCGGTATCGTGCTGGCGATCGTTACGCTGCTGGCCAGCATTGGCTTATTAACGTTATCCGGCTGGTTCCTGTCGGCATCGGCCGTTGTTGGCGTAGCGGGCATCTACAGCTTTAACTATATGTTGCCAGCCGCGGGCGTACGCGGCGCGGCGATCATTCGCACCGCTGGCCGTTATTTTGAGCGTCTGGTCAGCCATGACGCAACCTTTCGCGTCCTGCAGCATCTGCGGGTATTTACCTTCAGCAAACTGCTACCGCTCTCCCCCGCCGGGCTGGCGCGTTTTCGTCAGGGTGAACTGCTTAACCGGGTGGTTGCAGATGTCGATACCCTGGATCATCTCTATCTGCGCGTCATATCGCCGCTGGTAGGCGCGCTGGTGGTAATTCTCGTCGTCACCGTGGGGCTGAGCGTACTGGACGTTACTCTGGCTCTGACCCTGGGCGGTATTATGCTACTTACCCTGCTGGTGATGCCGCCGCTGTTCTATCGCGCCGGTAAGCCCGCCGGTGAAAGCATGACTCATTTCCGCGGGCAGTATCGCCAGCAGTTGACCTCATGGCTGCAGGGGCAGGCGGAGCTGATGCTGTTCAACGCCAGCGATCGTTACCGGCAGCAAATGGAAAAAACCGAAGCGCATTGGCTGGATGCGCAGCGTCGCCAGGCGGAACTGACGGCCCTCTCCCAGGCGCTGATGCTGCTGATTGGCGGAGTGGCGGTTATTACTATGCTGTGGCTCGCCTCAGCAGGCGTTGGCGGCGATACTCAACCGGGCGCGCTGATCGCGTTGTTTGTCTTCTGCGCGCTGGCGGCGTTTGAAGCGCTGGCGCCGGTAACCGGCGCATTTCAGCATCTGGGGCAGGTGATCGCTTCCGCAAAGCGTATCACGCAAATTACCGAACAAGAGCCGGAAGTCGCCTTCACTCAGGGCGAAAGCCAAAAGCTGGATCGCGTTTCGTTGAGCTTAAATCAGGTTACCTTCAGCTATCCGCAGCAGCCCTCCCCTGCGCTGGATAAAATATCATTGCAGATCGAGGCCGGTCAGCATATCGCCATCCTGGGACGAACAGGCTGCGGTAAATCGACGCTGTTACAGCTGCTGACCCGTGCCTGGGATCCTGCGGAGGGAGAGATATTACTCAATGATCAGCCGCTGACGCAGCTTAACGAAGCGACGTTGCGCCAGGCGATGAGCGTCGTGCCACAGCGCGTACATCTGTTCAGCGCGACCCTGCGCGACAACCTGCTGCTGGCTTCCCCGGGGGCCAGCGATGCCCGGCTTGCAGAAACGCTTGAACGCGTCGGTTTAGCCAGGTTGCTGGAAGATAGCGGCCTGAATAGCTGGCTGGGAGAAGGTGGTCGTCAGCTTTCCGGCGGCGAGCTGCGCAGGCTGGCTATCGCTCGCGCCCTGCTTCACGATGCGCCGCTGATGCTGCTGGACGAACCTACTGAAGGCCTTGATGCGACGACCGAAAGCCAAATACTTGATTTACTTGCTGAAGTTATGCGTGAAAAAACCGTGCTGATGGTAACTCATCGTCTGCGCGGGCTGGCGCGGTTTAATCAGATAATAGTCATGGACAACGGAAAGATTATTGAGCAAGGTAGTCACGCAGAATTGCTGGCTGAACAGGGGCGTTACTACCAGTTTAAGCAGCGTCTGTAGGCTACTATTGAATCATTGCCTGATGCGTTGAGGTAAAAATGCGGCTGGTTCAGCTCTCTCATCATTCCATCGCCTTCCCCTCCCCGGAAGGCGCTTTGCGCGAACCTAATGGTCTGTTAGCGCTGGGCGGCGATCTTAGCCCGGCGCGGTTACTGATGGCCTATCAGCGCGGTATTTTTCCATGGTTTTCGCCCGGTGACCCAATTCTCTGGTGGTCCCCCGACCCGCGAGCGGTACTGTGGCCGGAGAAATTCCATCTCAGCCGCAGTATGAAGCGTTTTCATCAGCGCTCCCCGTATCGCGTAACGTTGAATCACGCCTTCGGTCAGGTTATTGAAGGCTGCGCCGATCATCGTGATGAAGGAACATGGATAACGCAGGGTATTGTTCAGGCATACCATCAGCTACATGAGCTGGGGCACGCTCATTCTGTTGAAGTGTGGCAGGGAGAGGAATTAGTGGGTGGCATGTACGGTGTTGCACAGGGGGCGCTGTTTTGCGGAGAATCAATGTTCAGCCGAGCCGAAAATGCCTCCAAAACCGCACTGCTGGTCTTTAGCCAGGCGTTTATGCACGATGGTGGAAAATTAATCGATTGCCAGGTGCTAAACAAGCATACGGCTTCGTTGGGCGCAGTGGAAATTCCTCGCCGCGATTATCTCGACTATCTCTCCGTACTGCGGACGTATCGCCTGCCGGAGCGGTTCTGGGTGCCAAGGGTGCTATTTGCAGGAGAAGCATAAATGTTTTCAGCACATTTTTTGTCGGGATGTTATAATTGCGCGGTAGAGTAGCTTCTGCCCGTTGCCCCGCCGCCGTTTGGGAATAATAAGAGTCAGATAACGCCCATCGTTCTGTCACTCCCCCTTTACGTTTGCGCCTGTCGCCCGGTTTATCCGCGTGAATTACGGGCAATGCGCCAAAACTACTTCGGCGATTTGACGTAAAACTTTACATACTTGCTGAACTTCGGCATTATCTTGCCGGTTCAAAACTACGGTAGTGATACCCCAGAGGACTAGATGGCCAAAGAAGACAATATTGAAATGCAGGGCACCGTACTTGATACGCTGCCTAACACTATGTTCCGCGTAGAACTGGAAAACGGTCACGTGGTAACTGCGCATATTTCCGGTAAAATGCGTAAAAACTACATCCGCATTCTGACGGGCGACAAAGTGACTGTTGAGCTGACCCCGTACGACCTGAGCAAAGGCCGCATTGTCTTCCGTAGTCGCTGATCGTTTTCGCGCTTAACGCGCCAGATGCTGAAGGCCGGGATAATTCCCGGTCTTTTCATTTCTTTTATTCTCACGCCGTTTCCCTCTTCGGCTTTGACGGCCCTGTCTCTGCGCCCGTAAAATAATAGCTGGATTGTCCTGGCGAGAAAGGATACCCAAATGAGCGCCCTGCAAATTATCTATCCCAACGATATGCTTCATCCGTCACAACCTGACGAGATGTTTTTAGCTGAGTACACTTATGCCTGCCAAAGCAGTATTACCTGCCTGTTACTCTCATCAGAGGCTGCGGCGCTGGGCGACTACCGCTTTTCATCCAGTTTTTCAGCCAATATGCCGGTACTGTGGCGCGGATGGATGCTGCACCCGGATGAGTACGAAAGTTTATCCCGAGCGGTGGAAAAGCGAGGCGCTCGCTTATTAACGTCATGCCAGCAATATCTTCAATGCCACCATTTGCCGGGCTGGTATGAAAGTTGTCGGGATCTCACGCCAGAAACCATCGTGACTAGCGAAGATGCTGACTTTGCTGCCCTCACTAAGGAATATGGTTGGCCTGCTTATTTTGTGAAGGACTATGTAAAGTCGCTCACAACCTCCCGCGGCTCAATCGCTCGCAATGCGCAAGAAATTGATGAAATCATCACATTGCTTAAACAGTTTCGCGGTGAAATTGAAGGAGGAGTTTGCCTGAGACGCGTGGAGAAATTTGATACATCCAGCGAAAGGCGATTCTTTGTTCTCGATGGCAAAGTTCATGCCGCAAACGGCGATATTCCTGCCAGGGTTAGCGAAATCGCCGCACGTATAAACAGCCCTTTTTACTCTATAGATGTTATCAATGATGAAGCTGGTGCTTTGAGGCTCGTCGAGATGGGTGACGGCCAGGTATCGGATATCAAAGAGTGGTCCGTTGA
Source organism: Klebsiella sp. S69 (assembly GCF_016516145.1). Classification (NCBI taxonomy): domain Bacteria; kingdom Pseudomonadati; phylum Pseudomonadota; class Gammaproteobacteria; order Enterobacterales; family Enterobacteriaceae; genus Klebsiella; species Klebsiella sp. S69. Next base: position 98,239 of record NZ_JACVUU010000015.1, read on the forward strand.
GCGTTTTGTGAAAATGCTGAGTGACTATGCGGTAAGTCAGGAAATTTAAGGATGGAATGCTGCCTTTATGGCAGTGAACTGGGCAAACCGCACCCCATCATATTGTTATTATTGAAATTAAATAATAAACCTCCTCTGCCATATTTTTTTTAACCGGTTTTTTTTATTTAAAATCAACATGTTAAAAAAACGAATAAAAGGATTCAGAAGAGAGGCATAAAAAAACCGGCCCTGAGGCCGGTTTTGACGTTTCACGCAAGCGACTTAATGTGCCGCTTCCGGTTTGTGCTTTTGCGCACTCTGGAAGGCATAGGTCAGCGCGTTTTTCTCTTTGTCCAGCTCAACGATCACCTGACCGCCGTCAACCAGTGAGCCAAACAGCAGCTCGTTAGCCAGCGGTTTTTTCAGGTTGTCCTGAATCACCCTCGCCATCGGACGCGCGCCCATGGCCCGGTCGTAGCCTTTCTCGGCCAGCCAATCGCGGGCTTCCTGGCTTACTTCCAAAGAGACGCCTTTCTGATCCAGCTGGACCTGCAGCTCAACGATAAACTTATCCACCACCTGGTGGATAACCGTCGTGGACAGGTGATCGAACCAGATAATGTTGTCGAGGCGGTTACGGAACTCCGGCGTAAAGATCTTTTTGATCTCATCCATCGCATCCGGACTGTTGTCCTGATGGATAAGGCCAATCGATTTACGCTCGGTTTCACGCACGCCGGCGTTGGTGGTCATCACCAGCACCACGTTGCGGAAATCCGCTTTGCGGCCGTTGTTATCGGTCAGCGTACCGTTATCCATTACCTGCAACAGCAGGTTAAAGACGTCCGGATGCGCTTTTTCAATTTCATCGAGCAGCAGTACCGCATGCGGATGCTTAATAACCGCATCGGTCAGCAGCCCGCCCTGATCGAAACCGACGTATCCCGGAGGCGCACCAATTAAGCGGCTGACGGTATGACGTTCCATATATTCGGACATATCAAAACGCAGCAGCTCAATACCCAGCGACTTCGCCAGCTGTACAGTAACCTCAGTTTTACCCACCCCGGTAGGCCCGGCAAACAGGAAAGAGCCGACAGGTTTGTGCTCATGGCCAAGCCCGGCGCGCGCCATCTTGATCGCTTCGGTTAAGGCCTCAATCGCTTTATCCTGGCCAAAGACCAGCATTTTCAGGCGATCGCCAAGGTTTTTCAGCGTATCGCGGTCGCTGCGGGAAACGCTCTTCTCAGGAATACGCGCAATTCGCGCCACCACGGACTCAATATCCGCCACGTTGACCGTTTTCTTACGTTTGCTCACCGGCATCAAGCGCGCGCGCGCGCCGGCTTCGTCAATCACGTCAATCGCCTTATCCGGCAGATGACGATCGTTAATGTATTTCACCGCCAGTTCCACCGCCGCACGTACCGCTTTCGCGGTGTAACGCACGTCGTGGTGCGCTTCATACTTCGGCTTCAGACCGTTAATAATCTGCACTGTCTCTTCCACGGAAGGTTCGGTGATATCAATTTTCTGGAAACGACGCGCCAGCGCGCGATCTTTTTCAAAGATGTTGCTGAACTCCTGGTAGGTCGTCGAACCGATAACCCGGATTTTACCGCTGGAAAGCAGCGGCTTAATCAGGTTAGCAGCATCGACCTGCCCGCCGGAAGCCGCGCCCGCACCAATGATGGTGTGGATTTCATCAATGAACAGAATACTGTTGGTATCCTGCTCCAGCTGCTTAAGCAGCGCTTTAAAGCGTTTTTCAAAATCGCCGCGGTATTTAGTGCCTGCCAGCAGCGAGCCAATATCCAGTGAATAGATAGTGCAGTCGGCCATCACTTCAGGTACGTCGCCCTGCACGATACGCCAGGCGAGACCTTCGGCAATTGCGGTCTTACCGACGCCGGATTCCCCCACCAGCAGCGGGTTGTTCTTGCGACGGCGGCACAGAACCTGAATAGCACGTTCCAGCTCTTTCTCGCGGCCGATCAGCGGATCGATACCGCCTACGCGGGCAAGCTGGTTGAGGTTGGTGGTGAAGTTTTCCATACGATCCTCCCCGCCTGCTTGCTCTTCACTGCTGCCAGGCTGGCTTCCGCTGTTATCGGAAGACTGGCTCGGCTCGTCTTTGCGCGTACCGTGAGAGATGAAGTTCACCACATCAAGTCGGCTGACTTCATGTTTACGCAGCAGGTATGCCGCCTGAGACTCCTGTTCGCTGAAAATCGCGACCAGAACGTTGGCGCCGGTCACTTCGCTGCGACCGGATGACTGGACGTGGAAAACAGCACGTTGCAGCACGCGCTGGAAGCTCAGCGTCGGCTGAGTGTCGCGCTCTTCTTCCGTTGCAGGCAGTACGGGTGTGGTCTGTTCGATGAAGGCTTCAAGTTCCTGACGCAGCGCGACCAGGTCCACTGAACACGCTTCAAGCGCTTCGCGGGCCGAAGGGTTGCTAAGCAGCGCCAGCAACAAGTGCTCGACGGTCATGAACTCATGACGGTGCTCGCGCGCTCTGGCGAAAGCCATGTTTAAACTGAGTTCCAGTTCTTGATTGAGCATAGGCACCTCCCCCAAGTTTATTGCCTGCATTCAGGCTTTTTCTAGCGTACACAACAACGGATGTTCGTTCTCCCTCGCGTATTGGTTCACCATCGATACTTTGGTTTCCGCGACTTCAGCGGTAAACACTCCGCAAATCGCTTTACCTTGATAGTGAACCGTCAGCATCAGTTGCGTTGCACGTTCAACATCATAAGAAAAGAATTTTTGTAACACGTCAATAACAAACTCCATTGGAGTGTAGTCATCATTGACTAATATCACTTTATACATAGATGGCGGTTTTAGCGCATCTTTAACTTCGTCCTCGATTAGCTGATCGAAGTCCAACCAGTCTCTCTTACTCATCGTCAGTGTTCATCATCGGTTGCTGTTGCCAACAGGCGGTGGCCTGTCGATGACCAGAGGCTATGCACATCACAAATCTACAATAGATCATAGATAATTATCATCTATTACTTCCATCCGCGATGTCTGTCACATTCCCCGGCAATAGCGTTAACTGCTTCAAATTTTGACGCATTTTTCACCGTCCCCGGTCGTCAATCGCTTGACGCATTTCCTGATTTCTCTAAATTGTAGTGGCGAGAGTTGGCGAGCAAATGAACAACTCGTCACTCCACTACCGGTTCATTCCATCTTACTTATAAGATTTACGAAGGATGTCGAAGTATGGAAATGGGTACTGTTAAGTGGTTCAACAATGCCAAAGGGTTCGGTTTTATCTGCCCTGAGGGCGGCGGCGAAGACATTTTCGCCCATTACTCGACCATCCAGATGGATGGTTACAGAACGCTAAAAGCCGGACAAGCGGTTCGGTTTGATGTTCACCAGGGGCCAAAAGGTAATCACGCCAGCGTGATCGTCCCTGTTGAAGCGGAAGAAACAGAAACAGCCGCATAACTCTTTTGCTTCATTGTGTACATCCTGCCAGTAAAATGCCAGTCCTTCTGACTGGCATTTTTTTATCGCTACTCCCGTGCCAGGGCGTCGACCGGGTCCAGACGAGCCGCATTGCGCGCCGGGAGCCAGCCAAACAACACTCCGGTCAGCGTCGAGCATAAAAATGCGGTCAGCAGCGCCAGCGGCGAAAAGCCGATTTCCCAGCCGGGCAAAAACAGCTGCAGCACGAAGGCAATCAGCAACGAAAGCGTCACGCCCAGCGCCCCGCCGACCAGGCAAACCAGCACCGCCTCAATCAAAAACTGCTGCAGTACGTCGCTGGCCCGCGCCCCGACAGCCATACGGATACCGATCTCTCGCGTGCGTTCGGTAACGGAGACCAGCATAATATTCATCACGCCAATCCCGCCAACCACCAGCGCAATCACCGCCACCAGGGTCAGAAACAGCTGTAGTGTATGTGTGGTCCGTTCCGCCGTTTTCAAGATGCTGTCCATATTCCAGGTGAAAACATCTTTCTTACCGTGGCGCAGTTCCAGGAGACGTAACAGCTGCTGCTCGGCAAGCGCGCTGTCGTAACCTTCATTGACCCGGACGGTGATGGAGTTCAGCCACGACTGCCCCATAACCCGGCCGGCCATCGTGGTATAGGGTAACCAGACGCGCAGAATTTTGCTGCTGCCAAACATCGACTGTTTTTCATCGGCAACGCCGATGACCGTCGCGGGCATGTTGCCGACAAGAATCACTTCGCCAACGACCCGCGCTTTGTGCGGAAACAGCTGTCGACGCGCGTTGCTATCGAGCACCACCACCTGCGCGCGGCTATTTAGCTGGAGTTCGTTGAAGGTGTTACCTTCGCTAAAAGTCATACCGTAAACGTTAAAGTACTGCGCCCCCACGCCCTCAGCGCTAGCGGCAACGTCGATATTATCCGCCCGCAGACGCAGGCTTTTGGAGACCGCAGGGGTCGCCGAGCTGACCCAGGGCTGTTTCTGAATAGCAAGCAGATCGTCGTACTTCAGCGACTGCTGATAGCGGGGATCGTCATCGCCGAAATCCTTACCGGGATAAACATCAATGGTATTGGTGCCTATGGCGCGGATATCGGCCAGCACCATTTGCTTCGCGGCATCGCCCACCACCACAATCGACACCACCGATGCAATGCCGATAATTATCCCGAGCATCGTCAGCAGCGTGCGCATTTTATTCGCCGCCATGGCGCGCCAGGCCATGACCAGCGCCTCGCGAAAACCGCTACTGAACTGACGCCATGCCGACGGTTCGGCCGCCGTGCGCTGGCGCAGCGCGCCGCCTTGCGCGGAGCTCAACGCGGGCGGGTTACGCACGATCTCACCGTCGTGTATCTCAATGACCCGCTCAGCCTGAGCCGCCACCTGCGGGTCATGGGTGACGATAATGACCGTATGTCCCTGCGCTTTCAGCTGGTGAAGGATCCCCATGACCTCTTCGCCGGAGCGGCTGTCCAGCGCACCGGTAGGCTCATCCGCCAGAATCACTTCCCCGCCGTTCATCAGGGCGCGGGCAATACTCACCCGCTGCTGTTGGCCGCCGGAGAGCTGTGAAGGTTGATATTCTGCCCGGTCGCCAAGCCCCAGTCGTACCAGCAGCTCATGGGCGCGGGCCAGCCGCGCTTTGCGCTCCGCTCCGGCATAGACCGCCGGCACTTCCACGTTCTGCGCCGCGGTGAGATGCGATAGCAGATGATAGCGCTGAAAAATAAAACCGAAATGTTCCCGCCGCAGGCGCGCCAGCTCATCGCCGTTGAGACGCGCCACATCGGTTCCGGCAACCCGATAGGTGCCGCTGGTGGGTTTATCCAGACAGCCGAGAATATTCATCAGCGTGGATTTCCCTGAGCCGGAAGCCCCGACAATAGCCACCATCTCGCCGGCGGCAATGCTCAACGTAATACCTTTCAGCACCTCAACGTTGCCATCGCCGGAGGGGTAGCTGCGGCGAATATCACGCAGTTCAAGTAACGCCGTCATTTCGCTGCTCCGGCCGCACCTTCGCCGATAATGACTTCATCCCCCTCTTCCAGCCCTTTCACCACCGCCACATCGGTGTCATTCCGCGCACCGATAACGATTTCACGCTCTTTAACTTCACCGGTACGTAGCAGACGCACGTGATAGCGGTTATCGCCGATGGCCTCCCCCAGCGCGCTCAGCGGGATGGTGATGACGTTTTTGACTTCCGAAAGCTGAATATGCACCTGGGCGGTCATCTCCAGGCGCAGGATGCCCTGCGGGTTCGGTACCTCAAAGCGGGCGTAGTAGAAGATGGCGTCGTTAACCTTTTCAGGCGTCGGTAGAATATCCTTCAGCGTCCCTTCATAGCGCGTCAGCGGATCGCCCAACACCGTAAACCAGGCCTTTTGCCCCGGCTTGAGATGGATGACGTCCGCTTCCGAAACCTGCGCCTTCACCAGCATGGTGCTGAGATCGGCCAGGGTCAAAATATTCGGCGCCTGCTGGGCGGCAATCACCGTCTGCCCCTGCAGGGTGGTGATTTGCGTCACTTCCCCGGACATCGGCGCCAGAATTTTGGTGTAGTCGAGGTTAGTTTTAGCCGTATCCAGGGTGGCCTGATTGCGTTTGACCTGCGCTTCAATCGTGCCGATTTGCGCCTCTTTCACCGCCAGGTCGGTCGCGGCGGTGTCCAGGTCCTGCCGGGAGACCAGCTGACGCTGCGCCAGCTGCTGCTGGCGAGCTAAAGTCGCCGCAGAGAGTTTACGCTCCGCGCGCGCCTGGTTGAGCTGCGCCCGCAGCTCCATCAGCGTCGCTTCAACTTCCTTAATCTGGTTTTCCGCCTGCTCCGGGTCAATAACCCCCAGCAGCTGGTCTTTTTTCACTTTGTCGCCAATCTCGACGCGCAGCGTTTTGAGCTGTCCGCTCACCTGCGCCCCGACATCCACTTTTTTTAACGCATCCAGCTTACCGGTCGCCAGCACGCTCTGCTGCAGATCCCCTTTACGCACCACCAGCGTCTGATATTGCGGCAGCGGCGCATTCAGTATTCGCCATCCCCAGACGGCGAGGGCCAGCACGACAATCGCCAGCAGCCACCAAATTTTCCTGCGCTTTCCATTTAATTTCATAACCATTCCTGATGTTTTAATCCGCAGAACCGGCGTCAATTCTATCTAAATGCGGTAACAGAATAACGTTCATTTTTAGCTGCGCTTAATTTTTGTTTAACTGAGGTTGAGTGATGTGCAGATGCAGACGCGCCGGAATCGCTCCCGGCACGAAGAGATAAACGTTGGTCGCCGCTAATCCGCCCGCCCGCGCGCCAGCCATAGCACGCGAGAAAACATTTTTTTCAACAGCGTCGGAATGGCGTCAACGCCGCGACGTCCGGCCTCCATCGCCACTTCAATCGCCAGGTCTGGCTTAGACGAGCGATGAATCGCTTTGGTGATCACCCGCCGCATATTCATAGGAATATTCATCGGCAGCTGCGCGACCCGATGATAAACATCATCGAATCCCTGACGATACATAAAATGTTCCATATCCATCGCCGGTAGCGCGGTGAGATGGTCTCGCTCCAGCATTTTATCGTCATTCAACAAACTGCGAACGGTGGCGGCGTATTTCTTCCCGGCTTCATCGCCATCCACCAGCACGTGCCACTCAATGCCCATTCGCCGGGCGAACTTAATCAGCGGTTTTAAACCCGACTGGGCAAACTCGATCACCTTCACCCCTTCCGCATCAAAGTGATGGCCGCACTGGCGGGCCAGTTCGTTGATAACCCAGGTTTCCGTCTCGCCTTCCACCAGCAGCCAGCAGCGGGCAAACAGCGATGAAGCGCGGTTAAAACGAATATGAAATGCGATGCGTCGACTGTCTTCTGCATTCATTCCACCAGGCCCCAGCCGCCAGGCCGACACCCGTGACGATTCACGCACCAGTCGGCACACATGCTCGACGGGCGTTAGCGACAGCAGCTCGCCGGAGTTCGTCGTCGTCACCCGCTGCAGCGGCAGCAAATTGAGCAAATGCCAGGCCACGGATAGCATAATGGGGTGCAGTCGGGTTTCCGGATCCTCAATTAACAGCAGCGGCCGCGCATCGCGATCGAGTCTGACGGTCCCTTTCGCCTGCAACAACGTGGAAAAGAGCCCCAATAAAATCACCCGATGGCTACGGCCGCCGGGTTTGTCGATCATACGGTTGATGATGTCCAGATAGCGCCAGCTGCGCTGTTCATCATGTGAATGGCGGCGCATCAGGCGGTGACGAGATTGCGCGCTGCTCTGCTCGGCAAAATAGTGCTCCAACAGCTGCACCATGGCCGACAGCCCCTGTCTGATTTGCCCGTCGGTTAAATTTTGCGGATGGTGCACCAGCTCGCGGGAGAGAAAATCGAGCTGGCGGGCGGTAATTTCGATCTGCGGCGAATGCGGCACGGTACCGTTGTGGATCCGCCGCATAAAACGGGCATCGCGCAGGCGCAGCACCGGCATCAGCCGCACCAGGTGACGGGCGAGCTCATCAATATTTTCAACCTCCAGCGCTTCCCCTTCGCCGTTAATAAAGCTGCGCAGAGTCATCACGCTATCATCATCGGCAAGCTCCCCCTCCAGGCGGTAGAACACTCGCTGATAGCCATCGTCGCAGGGTACCCAGCAATTGCTGAGCGGCCGATAGCGGCGGACCCGATGGCGGCCCGGTTCATTTTCACGGAAGGTCAGAATAATATGCAGATGACGCTCACGCCCCTGAACATCCCCGGGCGGAAACCAAAAATCTTCCCGAACAAAATGATAGAGATCGAACTCCGGCGACAGGAGCAGCGTCAGGGCATCCAGCAGGCTGGATTTACCCCATGCATTTTCGCCAATCAGCACGTTATTTTGCTCCAGCATCAACGATAACCGGTTGATGCCGCGAAAGCCTACTATTTCGACGCGCTCAAGATGCATATCCCCTCCGCTCGGTGGCTACTTTCTCCTTCAGTTATCAGCAGTATAGCGAGGTGGGGATGAACATGACACACCCGCTACTCCGCGCTGCAGGATAAATCTTAAGCGTATGTATCCGCACGGTGACTATTCAGCTTGCAAAATACTTAACGGGTTGCCAGTTTTTTAATTTGTTCTGTTCTACACTTCAACTCGGTAGACATTACTGAAGGAATCACATCACCTTGCCCTAAATCAAGTTACCTCGATTTATATTGCTAGTGCGACGATGTTGAACGTCCATAAAATAGCGGCGCTTTATTTTTATCGTCGTTATTTATATCGATAAATAAAGACCGGCGCGGTTTTCCGCGCTCGTAACATTATTTTATTGAGGTGGTTATGTTTAGAAAATTAGCAGCAGAATGCTTTGGTACATTCTGGCTGGTGTTTGGTGGTTGCGGCAGCGCCGTTCTGGCGGCAGCCTTCCCGGAATTAGGTATTGGTTTTGCCGGCGTCGCGTTAGCCTTCGGCTTAACGGTATTAACCATGGCGTTTGCCGTCGGTCATATTTCCGGCGGCCACTTTAACCCGGCAGTCACTTTAGGCCTGTGGGCTGGCGGTCGTTTCCCGGCTAAAGAGGTGATTGGCTATATTATCGCCCAGGTTGTCGGTGGTATTATTGCCGCCGCTATTCTGTATATCGTCGCCAGCGGTAAAGCGGGCTTTGACGCCGCCGCCAGCGGGTTCGCGTCGAACGGTTACGGCGAACACTCACCGGGCGGTTTCTCCATGCTCTCCGCAATTGTGATTGAGATTGTCCTGACCTGCGGCTTCCTGTTGGTCATCCACGGTGCCACCGATAAAAACGCTCCGGCGGGCTTCGCCCCTATCGCCATTGGCCTGGCGCTGACCCTTATTCACCTGATCAGCATTCCGGTCACCAACACTTCTGTCAACCCGGCTCGTAGCACCGCGGTAGCGATTTTCCAGGGCGGCTGGGCGCTGCAGCAGCTGTGGCTATTCTGGGTGATGCCGATTATCGGCGGTATTCTCGGCGGCGTGCTCTACCGTACTCTGCTGGAAAAACGCAGTTAAGCACCCTCGCTTCTCTGAAGGCCCGGTTTCCCGGGCCTTTCTTTTTTTCGACTACTTTACTCAGTCCGGCGATTTGGGTAGTGTCAGGGACGCTATTTTCACTCTGCAAGGACCACGTCGTTCATGTTTTCGGGACTATTAATCATTCTGCTGCCGTTAATCGCAGGCTACCTTATTCCTCTCCATCGGCCGTCAGCCCTTAAACTTATCGCACGACTTCTGAGCTGGATCGTTTACGTTATTCTCTTTTTTATGGGAATTAGCCTGGCGTTCCTCGATAATCTGGCCAGCAACCTGTTGTCGATACTTCATTACGCAGCGGTCAGCGTCGTCATTATCCTGCTGTGTAATATTGCGGCTCTGATGTGGCTTGAGCAGAAAATGCCCTGGCAAAATCATCATCGCCAGGAAAAATTACCCTCGCGTCTGGCAATGGCGCTGGAATCCCTTCAGCTATGCGGCGTAGTCCTTATTGGTTTTCTTATTGGCCTGAGCGGCCTGCCTTTTTTACAACACGCCACCGAGGCCAGTGAATATACGCTGATTTTCCTGCTGTTCCTGATCGGTATTCAGCTGCGTAATAATGGCATGACCCTGCGGCAAATTGTTCTGAATCGCCGCGGAATGATGGTTGCGGTGGTGGTGATGGTGAGCTCACTGCTGGGCGGAATCATTAATGCCTTTATTCTCGACCTGCCGCTAAAAACCGGCCTGGCCATGGCCTCCGGCTTTGGCTGGTATTCGCTTTCCGGCATCCTGTTAACAGAATCCTATGGCCCGGTGATTGGTAGCGCCGCCTTCTTTAACGATCTGGCACGAGAGCTGCTGGCGATTATGCTGATCCCGGGGCTGGTACGCCGCAGCCGTTCAACGGCGCTAGGCCTGTGCGGCGCAACATCGATGGATTTTACGCTGCCGGTACTGCAGCGCTCAGGCGGCGTGGAGATCGTGCCGGCAGCTATTGTTCATGGCTTCATTCTCAGCCTGCTGGTGCCCATCCTGATGGCCTTTTTCTCCGCTTAATACCTCTCAGGCGGTAGCCCTCTACCGCCAATTTTGCGCTAAATCAATCTCCCTGTAAGTTGTATCAGAAATACCTTTTCTCCTCACGCGCTCGGGCATAACCTTAAACATGTATATTAAATATAACTTTAAAAGGTGTGACCATGTTTTGTGTGCAATGTGAACAAACCATCCGTACTCCAGCAGGAAACGGCTGCTCTTACGCGCAGGGTATGTGCGGGAAAACGGCCGAAACGTCCGATCTGCAGGATCTGCTGATTGCCTCTCTGCAGGGCCTCTCCGCCTGGGCGCTTAAAGCTCGTGAATATGGCATCATCGACCACGACGTCGATAGCTTTGCGCCGCGCGCTTTTTTCTCTACGCTGACTAACGTTAACTTCGACTCCCCGCGTATCGTTGGCTATGCGCGTCAGGCTATCGCCATGCGTGAAGCGCTTAAAGCCCAGTGCCTGAACATTGATGCCCACGCGACGGTTAACAATCCGATGGCCGCTGTGCAACTGGCTAGCGACGATCTGGGCGACCTGCAGCGTCAGGCGGCGGAATTTACTCCGAATAAAGACAAAGCGGCCATCGGCGAGAACATTCTCGGCCTGCGCCTGCTGTGCCTGTACGGCCTGAAAGGCGCTGCGGCCTATATGGAGCACGCGCACGTTCTGGGCCAGTACGACAACGACATCTACGCCCAGTACCATAAAATCATGGCATGGCTGGGTACCTGGCCTGCCGATATGAACGCTCTGCTGGAGTGCTCAATGGAAATCGGCCAGATGAACTTCAAAGTCATGAGCATTCTGGACGCCGGTGAGACCACCAAATACGGTCATCCGACCCCAACCCAGGTCAACGTTAAAGCGACCGAGGGCAAGTGCATCCTGATCTCCGGCCATGACCTGAAAGATCTCTATAACCTGCTGGAGCAGACCGAAGGCACCGGCGTTAACGTCTACACCCACGGGGAAATGCTGCCGGCGCACGGCTATCCGGAGCTGCGTAAATTCAAACACCTGATTGGGAACTACGGCAGCGGCTGGCAGAACCAGCAGGTGGAGTTCGCCCGTTTCCCGGGGCCGATCGTCATGACCTCTAACTGCATCATCGACCCAACCGTCGGCGCCTATGACGATCGTATCTGGACCCGAAGCATCGTTGGCTGGCCGGGCGTGAACCATCTGGAAGGCGAAGATTTCGCCCCGGTTATCGCCCAGGCGCAGCAGATGGCAGGCTTCCCGTACAGCGAGATCCCGCATCTCATCACCGTAGGTTTCGGCCGTCAGACCCTTCTGGGCGCTGCTGATACCCTTATCGATCTGGTGAGCCGGGAAAAACTGCGCCACATCTTCCTGGTTGGCGGCTGCGACGGCGCGCGGGGCGAGCGTAATTACTTCACCGATTTTGCCACCAGCGTACCGGACGACTGCCTGATCCTGACCCTGGCCTGCGGTAAATACCGCTTCAATAAACTCGATTTCGGCGATATTGAAGGCCTGCCGCGTCTGGTCGATGCCGGTCAGTGCAATGACGCTTACTCGGCGATTATCCTGGCGGTGACCCTGGCGGAAAAACTGGGCTGCGGCGTCAATGATCTGCCGCTATCGCTGGTGCTTTCCTGGTTCGAGCAGAAAGCGATTGTCATTCTGCTGACCCTGCTCTCACTAGGCGTGAAAAACATCGTAACCGGCCCGACCGCGCCAGGCTTCTTCACCCCGGATCTGCTGGCCGTGCTCAATGAGAAATTCGGTCTGCGCTCTGTGACCACCGTAGAAGAAGACATGAAGCAACTGCTGAGCGCGTAAGGAGCTATCCATGACCATACCAACCTCACAATGCCCGTGGCGAATGCAGGTGCATCACATCCATCAGGAAACGCCGGATGTGTGGACCATTTCATTGCTCTGCCATGACTATTATCCGTACCGTGCCGGGCAGTACGCGCTGGTGAGCGTGCGTAATTCGGCAGAGACCCTGCGCGCTTACACTATTTCGTCCACGCCGGGCGTCAGCGAATATATTACGTTGACCGTTCGCCGTATTGACGATGGCGCGGGATCACAGTGGCTCACCCGCGACGTAAAGCGCGGCGACTATATCTGGCTGTCCGACGCGATGGGGGATTTCACCTGCGATGATAAAGCGGACGATAAGTTCCTGATGCTGGCCGCAGGCTGCGGCGTCACGCCGATCATGTCGATGCGCCGCTGGCTGGCAAAATATCGCCCGCAGGCTGATGTGCAGGTGATTTTTAACGTTCGTTCGCCGCAGGATGTGATTTTCGCTGAGGAGTGGCGTCAGTATCCGGTGACCCTGGTGGCGGAAAATAACGCTACCCACGGTTTCGTGGCAGGACGTTTAACGACTGAACTACTGCAAAGCGTGCCGGATCTGGCATCGCGCACCGTGATGACCTGCGGTCCGGCGCCGTATATGGATCTCGTCGAGCAGGAAGTGAAAGCGCTGGGCGCGACGCGCTTCTTTAAAGAGCAGTTCTTTACGCCAGTCGCCGTCGCGGCCACCAGCGGTCTGAAGTTCACCAAACTGCAGCCGGCGAAAACGTTTTATGCCCCGGTCGGCACCACGCTGCTCGAAGCGCTGGAAAGCAATAAGGTGCCGGTTACCGTCGCCTGCCGCGCGGGCGTTTGCGGCTGCTGCAAAACGAAAGTGGTTTCCGGTGAATATACCGTCAGCAGCACCATGACGTTAACCGATGCGGAAATCGCTGAAGGCTACGTGCTGGCCTGCTCCTGCCAGCCGCAGGGAGATTTGGTACTGGCTTAATGTTGTTGCTGGCCATGCTACGCGGTAACCGTCGGGTAGCATGGCTCTTACTGAACTGCCGGAACGGCAGTGAACCAATTCAAAAATGCCGATGCGAGCGGTCATCCTTTCTAAGCTGCCTGTACGGCAGTGAACGTGTATGCAGATTTCAAGAAGGCGCGTAACCCTTTCTAAGCTGCCTGTACGGCAGTGAACTTTCCCTTCTCGAATTCGTCCAGAGTTAGCCATTTCTAAGCTGCCTGTACGGCAGTGAACGGTGCCGGTAGCGCCGCGTTTAATCTCTATCTTTTCTAAGCTGCCTGTACGGCAGTGAACACTAGCCCGGCGCACCTGCCTTATTGTTTTATCATGCAATAATCAATAAAAAGCCCTTTTACCCTTTTTTTGAGGCAACAATAAAAAATATTAAAAAATCAATATCTTAAAATAACTCCCAAAAAAAGGGTCTGAAAAACGAGCGGCGAGACCCTGGCAAACAGGATGTGGCCAGGGTGAGGCAGAAAACCCTGGTGCACTTAGCGCCAGGCCGAGGTTCCGCCAATGGAATAGCGCCCTGCCCCAAGGAAGGCAATCGTCAGCGCGCCAACAAAGAAATAGACCAGACTCTCAATCGCCCACGCGCCTACCGCATCCAGCGCGAAGGTTTTACCCGTCCCGACCATCAGCCACGTGAATGCCAGCACCAGCGCCGCAGGGCGCGTCAGGATCCCCACAATCAGCAAACATGGCGCAACCACTTCTCCAGCTAAAACCCCATAAGCGATAAAGCCCGGCAGACCTTTCGCCACCAGCATGCTGCTGATGCCCCCCACGCCATCGAATATCTTGTGTAATCCGTGAAACAGCATCAGGCCGCCAACGGCAAGTCGTAACAAAAGTTTGCCAAAATCATCATGCGACAGCAGTTTATCAACACCATTTAACAGAGATTTAACCATTTGAAATGATTCCTGTTTACCACCGAAGGTGAACACAGCGTATGCGCAATATCCGACGAATAAAAGCAGCTGAAAATGAGGGGCCAACGGCGGGCGTAATGGTCATTTTCATCTAAGCTTGTATGCGTTATCACTTAAGGAGATGGAAAACCATGAAACAGACCGTGGCGGCATACATTGCCAAAACTCTAGAACAGGCTGGCGTTAAACGTATTTGGGGCGTGACTGGGGATTCTCTTAATGGCTTAAGCGACAGCCTGAACCGCATGGGGACCATCGACTGGATGCCCACGCGCCATGAAGAAGTTGCCGCCTTCGCCGCCGGAGCGGAAGCGCAGCTTACCGGCGAACTGGCGGTGTGCGCCGGTTCCTGCGGGCCGGGCAACCTGCATCTGATTAACGGTCTTTTCGACTGCCACCGCAACCATGTTCCGGTGCTGGCCATCGCCGCCCATATTCCTTCCAGCGAAATCGGCAGCGGTTACTTTCAGGAAACGCATCCGCAGGAGCTGTTTCGCGAATGCAGCCACTACTGCGAACTGGTCTCCTCGCCGGAGCAGATCCCGCAGGTGCTGGCCATCGCTATGCGCAAAGCGGTGATTAACCGCGGCGTCTCGGTAGTGGTGCTCCCCGGCGACGTTGCGCTAAAACCCGCGCCGGAAAGCGCCAGCAGCCACTGGTACCACGCCCCGCTGCCGCAGGTGACGCCGGCAGAAGAAGAACTGAAAAAACTGGCCCAGCTGCTGCGCTATTCGAGCAATATCGCGCTGATGTGCGGCAGCGGCTGCGCCGGAGCGCATAAAGAGCTGGTTGAGTTCGCCGCGAAGCTGAAAGCGCCTATCGTTCACGCGCTGCGCGGCAAAGAGCACGTTGAATACGATAACCCTTATGATGTTGGGATGACCGGGCTGATAGGCTTCTCCTCCGGTTTCCATACCATGATGAACGCTGACACCCTGGTGCTGCTCGGCACCCAGTTCCCCTATCGCGCCTTCTACCCGACGGACGCAAAAATTATTCAGATCGATATCAACCCCGGCAGTATCGGCGCGCACAGTAAAGTGGACATGGCGCTGATCGGCGATATCAAATCCACCCTCAGCGCGCTGCTGCCGCATCTGGAAGAGAAAACCGACCGCAAGTTCCTCGACAAAGCCCTGGAACACTATCGCGACGCGCGCAAGGGGCTCGATGACCTGGCGAAGCCAAGCGATAAAACCCTTCATCCGCAGTATCTGGCGCAGCGGATCAGCCACTTTGCCGACGACGACGCCATTTTTACCTGTGACGTCGGAACGCCAACCGTGTGGGCTGCGCGCTATTTACAGATGAACGGCAAGCGCCGCCTGATCGGATCGTTCAACCACGGTTCGATGGCTAACGCCATGCCGCAGGCCATCGGCGCGAAGGCCACCGCCCCCGACCGTCAGGTCGTGGCAATGTGCGGCGACGGCGGCTTTAGCATGCTGATGGGGGATTTTCTCTCGCTGGCGCAAATGAAGCTGCCGGTGAAGATCGTTATCTTCAATAACAGCGTCCTGGGCTTTGTCGCGATGGAGATGAAGGCCGGCGGCTATCTGACAGACGGCACCGAGCTGCATGCGACCAACTTTGCCCGCATCGCCGAGGCCTGCGGCATTAAGGGCATCCGTGTCGAAAAAGCGGCTGACGTTGACCAGGCGTTGCAAACCGCCTTCAGTACCGACGGCCCGGTCCTGGTGGATGTGGTGGTCGCCAGTGAAGAACTGGCGATGCCGCCGCAGATCAAACTGGAGCAGGCCAAAGGTTTCAGCCTTTACATGCTGCGCGCGATTATTAGCGGCCGCGGCGATGAGGTTATCGAACTGGCGAAAACTAACTGGCTAAGGTAAAAATATCCTTTTCAATTCATACGCAAAAACATTCGTGTCGCATTAAGGCGGCAAGCCCGAAAATCCCCGGAAGCAGAAATAACGATGTGACCGGGGTTTGAGGGTGCAGCCAACGCAGAGGCAGCGCGAAGGATGAAGTGTATAAGGATATGTCATGATAGATTTACGCAGTGATACCGTCACCCGCCCGGGCCGCGCCATGCGGGAAGCGATGATGGCCGCCCCGGTCGGGGATGACGTGTATGGCGATGACCCGACCGTTAACGAACTCCAGCGCTTTGCCGCCGACCTGGCGGGCAAAGAGGCCGCTATCTTCTTGCCGACCGGCACTCAGGCCAACCTGGTCGCGCTGCTCAGCCACTGCCAGCGCGGCGAAGAGTATATTGTCGGCCAGGGCGCGCATAATTATCTCTACGAAGCCGGCGGCGCGGCGGTGCTCGGCAGTATCCAGCCGCAGCCTATCGACGCCGCAGCTGACGGTTCCCTGCCGCTCGATAAAGTCGCAGCCAAAATCAAACCGGACGATATCCATTTCGCCCCTACCCGGCTACTGTCGCTGGAAAACACCCACAACGGCAAAGTGCTGCCGCGTGAATATCTTAAAGATGCCTGGGAGTTTACGCGTCAGCGCGGCCTGGGGCTGCACGTCGACGGGGCGCGTATCTTTAACGCCGTCGTGGAATACGGCTGCGCGCTGCGTGAGATCACCCGCTACTGCGACTCTTTCACCATCTGTCTGTCTAAAGGTCTCGGCGCGCCGGTAGGCTCGCTGCTGGTGGGGAGCGAAGCGTATATTCGCCGCGCCATCCGCTGGCGGAAAATGGTCGGCGGCGGGATGCGTCAGGCCGGGATTCTGGCCGCGGCGGGCCTGTATGCTTTGCAGAACAACGTCGAGCGTTTAAAAGAGGATCATGATAACGCCGCATGGATGGCAGAACAGCTGCGCGCCGCCGGCGCGGAAGTAATGCGTCATGACACCAATATGCTTTTTGTTCGCGTCGGTGAAGCGCGCGCCGCCGCCCTGGGCGAGTATCTGCGCGAACGCGGAGTGCTGATCAACGCCTCGCCCATCGTGCGCCTGGTGACGCATATTGACGTGAACCGTCAGCAGCTTGCCGAGGTGGTTAGCCACTGGCAGACATTTTTAAATCGTTAAGGAGACCGGCGTGTCGCAGCGAATTCTGGTGCTTGGCGCCAGCGGTTATATCGGCCAGCATCTGGTAACAAGGCTCAGCGAGCAGGGCTTCACCGTGCTGGCGGCGGCACGCCAGATCGACAGACTCAAGAAGCAGCATCTCCCCGGCGTCGAGTGCTATTCGCTCGATTTAAACCAGCCTGACGCGCTACCCGCCCTGCTGGCGCAGGTTGACACCGTTTATTATCTGGTACACGGGATGGGCGAAGGCGGCGACTTTATCCGCCACGAGCGGCAGGTCGCCCTTAACGTCCGCGACGCGCTGCGCAAAACGCCGGTGAACGAAGTCATTTTTCTCAGTTCGTTACAGGTTGCAGAAGAGGAACAATCCGATCATCTGCGCGCCCGCCAGATCACCGGCGATCTGCTGCGCGAATCGGGCATACCGGTAGCGGAAGTTCGCGCCGGCATTATCGTCGGCGCCGGTTCCGCCGCATTCGAAGTGATGCGTGATATGGTTTACAACCTGCCAGTACTGACGCCGCCGCGCTGGGTGCGCTCGCGCACCACGCCGATTGCGCTGGAAAACTTACTCTATTATCTGCTGCAGCTGCTGAACCATCCTGCGGCAGAGCATCGCATTTTTGAAGCCGCCGGGCCGGAAATTTTGAGCTATCAGCAGCAGTTTATCCGCTTTATGGCAGTCAGCGGCAAACGTCGGCCGTTGATCCCCATTCCTTTTCCGACCCGTTGGATTTCGGTGTGGTTTCTCAACATCATTACTTCAGTGCCGTCAACCACGGCCAGGGCGCTAATTCAGGGGCTAAAGCACGATCTGATCGCCGACGACCGCGCCCTGCGGGCGCTCATCCCGCAACCTCTCATCGCTTTTGATGAAGCGGTGCGCCGCACGCTAAAGGAAGAGGAGCAACTGGTGAACTCCAGCGACTGGGGCTACGATGCGCAGGCCTTTGCCCGCTGGCGCCCAGAGTACGGTTACTACCCGAAACAGGCGGGCTGCACCGTTAACACTTCCGCCAGCCTTGCTGCGCTGTGGAAGGTGGTCAACCAAATTGGCGGCAAAGAGGGCTATTTCTTCGGCAACGCTCTGTGGAAAACTCGCGGAGCGATAGATCTGCTGGTCGGTCACCGGCTGGCAAAAGGTCGCCCGGAAAATGAATATCTGCAGACCGGCGATGCGGTGGACAGCTGGAAGGTGATTATCGTCGAGCCGGAAAAGCAGTTGACGCTGTTATTCGGCATGAAAGCGCCCGGCCTTGGCCGCCTGAGCTTTACCCTGCGCGATAAAGGCGACCATCGCGAACTGGACGTCCGCGCCTGGTGGCACCCGCACGGTATGCCGGGACTCTGCTACTGGTTGCTGATGATCCCGGCGCATCTGTTTATTTTTCGCGGTATGGCCCGACGCATCGCGCACCTGGCGGAGCAAATCACCATCAAATAGAGTATAGGTACAGAATTCTTTCATGATTCTCATTGCATCGTAGTCAGAATCACGGAAAAATGCGCACGAAATTCTTTTGTTAAACAGTGGATCGATATGAAGGTACTGGTTACCGGTGCGACCAGCGGATTAGGCCGCAACGCGGTGGAATATCTGCGTAACAGGGGCATTAGCGTCAGAGCGACCGGGCGCAACGAAGCGATGGGCAAGCTTCTGAGCAAAATGGGCGCAGAGTTCGTCCCTGCGGACTTAACCGAGCTGGTCTCTTCGCAGGCCAAAGTGATGCTCGCCGGTATCGATACCCTGTGGCACTGTTCCAGCTTTACTTCACCCTGGGGCACTCAGCAGGCTTTCGATTTAGCCAACGTCCGCGCAACCCGTCGCCTCGGCGAATGGGCGGTTGCCTGGGGCGTACGCAACTTCGTACATATCTCCTCACCGTCGCTCTATTTTGATTACCACCATCATCGCGATGTTCAGGAAGATTTTCGTCCGCAGCGTTTCGCCAACGAATTCGCCCGCAGCAAGGCGGCAAGCGAAGACGTGATCCATCTTCTGGCGCAGGCCAACCCGAATACCCGCTTCACGATCCTGCGTCCGCAAAGCCTGTTTGGCCCGCATGATAAAGTGTTTATTCCGCGTCTGGCGCAGATGATGCAGCACTATGGCAGCGTTCTGTTACCGCGCGGCGGCAGCGCGCTGGTGGACATGACCTATTATGAAAACGCGGTGCACGCGATGTGGCTCGCCAGCCAGCCACAGTGCGACCTTCTGCCCTCGGCCCGGGCGTACAACATCACTAACGGCGAACCGCAAACCTTGCACAGCATCGTGTTGAAACTCATCGATGAGCTGGGGATTAAGTGCCGCATCCGATCGGTTCCCTATCCTATGCTGGATATTATCGCCCGCAGCATGGAGCGCTTTGGCAATAAGTCAGCTAAAGAGCCCGCCTTTACCCACTACGGTGTCTCCAAGCTGAACTTCGATTTTACCCTTGATATCTCTCGCGCTCAGCAGGAGCTGGGCTATCAGCCGGTGGTGAACATGGATGAAGGGATTATCCGCACCGCCGCGTGGTTGAAGGACCACGGCAAGCTGCACTATTAACCGCGCCCGTACTTTTCCAGCAGCGCTTCAGCCATCGCCAGCGTTTGCGCATCGGCAACGCCGTCCCAGCGCGCGGGGCGGAAGTGCATCTGGAAAGCCATAATCACCCGCTTTTGCTGCGCTGGGGTCATTTCCGGCGTCACCTGATAGCCGTAGCGCGCCAGGACGTCCAGCAGCTCGGCAGTGTCTACCGGCTCGTATGACGGACGCCCCTGCAGATAAAACGCCACGCGCCGGGCATCCGGCCATGCGCCAATCCCCTGCTCCGCCAGCCTGTGCCACGGGAACAGCGGCCCCGGATCGTCTTTGCGCTGCGGGGCAATGTCGGCATGCGCGACTACGTTCTGCGGCAGGATCTGATAGCGAGCGATGATGTCCTTCGCCAACGGGATCAGGGCGTCAATCTGCGCCGGATTAAACGGCGTAAAGCTTTTCACCCCCGCCGTTTTTTGCCAGCCGCGATTCTCCAGCTCAATGCCAATCGAGGTATCGTTAATGCGCGTGCTGCCGCGCCAGAAGCTGACCCCCGCATGCCAGGCCAGATCCTCTTCCGGCACCAGCTGCCAGATCCGCGGTTTGCCTCCGTGCAGCGGCGGTTTCTCCGGGATCAGATAGTGAGAGCTCACCTGATTATCCGTCAGCGTCGCTAAGGAAACGTCGAAATCATCGGCGGTATAGTGGATCACCAGCACTTTGATGCGCGGATAAGCGGCCTGCGCCGGATGGCGCTTATCCAGCTGATAGCCATCGCGATCGATAATACCTTTTTCGCTGGCGCAGCCCGCCAGCAGCAGCGCCAGCAGTACGCCTGCCCGGCATCGTTTCATCGGCGGGTCTTCACCGCGGTGCCGCTGACGCTGACCATCAGCATACTGCTGTCTTTTCCCACGGTTTCGTAGTCAATATCAATCCCGACCACCGCATTGGCGCCCAGCGCCTTCGCCTGCTCGCTCAGCTCTTCAAACGCAATTTCGCGGGCCTTGCGCAGCTCTTTTTCATAGGCGCCGGAACGACCGCCGACGATATCGCGAATGCTGGCGAAAAAATCGCGGAATACGTTGGCGCCGAGAATCGCTTCCCCGGTGACGACGCCGCAGTATTCAATGATGGGCTGACCTTCAAGGGTCGGAGTAGTGGAAAATTGCATGATGAAACTCCTTCTTTAGCGTTCAATGCGTTAGCTCTAAGGGTCAAGCACAATCCCTATCTGATACACTATGCTTGAAAAGATATTCTAACGTAGTGAGCTCATAAGGAAATCATCATGCGCTACAAAGTTCTTGCACTCGTCCTCCCCTGCGCGCTGGCGCTCAGCGCCTGTACTACCGTCACGCCTGCCTACAAAGATAACGGCACCCGTAGCGGCCCCTGCATCGAAGGCGGCCCGGATGACGTGGCGCAGAAGTTTTATGACTACCAGCTGCAGAATCGCAATAGCGATTTAACCGCGCTGCGTCCGTACCTGAGCGACGGTCTGGCAAAACTGCTGAACGACGCGCGTCAGGATCCGTCGAACAACGCCCTGCTGCAGTCTAATCTGTTCTCCAGCAGCAGTACCCCGGCCGACAGCGCCGAGGTCGCCAGCGCCTCCACGATCCCCAACCGCGATGCGCGCAACATTCCGCTGCGCGTGGAGCTAAAACAGGGCACCCAAAGCTGGAAGGATGAAGTGCTGATGATTCAGGAAGGCCAGTGCTGGGCGGTAGATGACGTCCGCTACCTCGGCAATAACGGCCATGCGCCGGCAGGCACCCTGCGTCAAAGTCTGGAAAAACGCTAACCGGCCGCTGGCACCTGGCAAAGAATCCCCGGTCTCCTTCAAGGCGCAGACCGGGGGCCGGTAGAGGCGAGGCTCATGGCTGAGCCGGGTAACAAAGCCAACGCTTCTGCGGCCTGAAGTATGACGGGTATAACCCGGTAAAATGTCGGTAATTACTCTGGTATTGCCGACATTTACTCCCCCCGCCTCCACGAAGCCATATTTTGTGCTAACTTTAAATGTAAACGTGGTTTACATTTAACTTTTAACGCATAAATATTGCATAACTATTCTGCCAAAGGTACTATTTGCGGCCTCAATTGCTATTTGTATCAGACTGCCCAGATGAGCATTAAATTAAACGGCATTAATTGCTTCTACGGCGCGCACCAGGCGCTGTTCGACATCACGCTGGATTGCCCGCAGGGGGAAACGCTGGTGCTGCTCGGCCCAAGCGGTGCCGGAAAAAGCTCGCTGCTGCGCGTTCTTAACCTGCTGGAGATGCCGCGTTCCGGCACGCTGCACATCGCCGGGAACCATTTCGACTTTACCAAAGCGCCTTCTGACAAAGCCATCCGCGAGCTGCGCCAGAACGTCGGTATGGTGTTCCAACAGTACAATCTGTGGCCGCATCTGACCGTGCAGCAAAACCTGATTGAAGCGCCTTGCCGCGTGCTCGGTTTAAGCAAAGATCAGGCTTTAGCGCGCGCAGAAAAGCTGCTCGAACGTCTGCGCCTGAAACCCTATAGCGATCGCTACCCGCTGCATCTTTCCGGCGGCCAGCAGCAGCGTGTCGCCATTGCCCGCGCCCTGATGATGGAACCGCAGGTTCTGCTGTTTGATGAACCTACGGCGGCGCTCGATCCAGAAATCACCGCCCAGATCGTCAGTATTATCCGCGAACTGGCTGAAACCGGCATTACGCAGGTCATCGTCACCCACGAAGTGGAAGTGGCGCGTAAAACGGCAAGCCGCGTGGTGTATATGGAAAACGGCCATATCGTTGAACAAGGTGATGCCGGCTGCTTCGCGCATCCGCAGACCGACGCGTTTAAAAACTATCTTTCACATTGATGTTTTCGGGGAAATGACGATGAAAAAAGTACTGATTGCCGCTCTTCTTGCGGGCATGAGCCTCTCCGCTACCGCTGCCCAGACCATTCGTTTCGCCACCGAGGCCTCTTACCCTCCGTTTGAATCGATCGACGCTAATAACAAAATTGTCGGCTTTGACGTCGATCTGGCGAACGCGCTGTGTAAAGAGATTGATGCGACCTGCACCTTTACCAATCAGGCTTTCGACAGCCTGATCCCCAGCCTGAAGTTCCGCCGTTTCGACGCGGTAATGGCCGGGATGGATATCACCCCTGAGCGTGAAAAGCAGGTGCTGTTCACGACCCCGTACTATGAAAACTCTGCGTTGTTCGTCGGCCAGCAGGGTAAATTCACCAGCATCGATCAGCTGAAAGGCAAAAAAGTCGGCGTGCAGAACGGCACCACTCACCAGAAATTCATCACCGACAAACATCCGGAAATCACTACCGTTCCTTATGACAGCTACCAGAACGCGAAGCTGGACCTGCAGAACGGCCGTATTGACGCCGTGTTTGGCGATACCGCAGTAGTGACCGAATGGCTGAAGAGCAATCCGAAGCTGGGAGCAGTCGGCGACAAAGTCACCGATAAAGACTACTTCGGCACCGGTCTCGGCATTGCGCTGCGCCAGGGCAATACCGAGCTGCAGCAGAAATTTAACGCTGCGCTGGAAAAAGTGAAGAGCGATGGGACTTACCAGTCTATCTATAACAAATGGTTCCAGAAGTAACGCTGAATGAACGAATTTTTTCCATTAGCAAGCGCCGCCGGGATGACCGTCGGCCTTGCCGTTTGCGCCCTGATCATCGGTCTGGTGCTGGCGATGCTGTTTGCCGTCCTCGAGTCGGTGAAGCTGCGCCCGGTCGCCTGGCTCGCAACCGGCATTGTCACCCTTTTGCGCGGACTACCGGAAATCCTGGTAGTTCTGTTTATCTATTTTGGTTCCTCTCAGCTGCTGCTGACCCTTTCTGACGGCTTTACTATTAATCTCGGCATTGTGCAGATCCCGGTACAGATGCAGATTGAAAATTTTGACGTCAGCCCGTTCCTGTGTGGGGCTATCGCGCTTTCTCTGCTGTATGCCGCTTACGCATCGCAAACGCTGCGCGGGGCGCTTAAAGCCGTTCCGCAGGGGCAATGGGAATCCGGTCAGGCGCTGGGATTATCAAAAGCCGCTATTTTCTTTCGCCTGGTGATGCCGCAGATGTGGCGCCACGCGCTGCCGGGCCTCGGTAACCAGTGGCTGGTGCTGCTGAAGGATACCGCACTGGTGAGCCTCATTAGCGTCAACGATCTGATGCTGCAAACCAAAAGTATCGCTACCCGAACCCAGGAGCCGTTTAACTGGTATATCATCGCGGCAGCAATCTATCTGGTCATCACCCTGTTGAGTCAGTACATTCTGAAACGTATTGATCAGCGAGCGACGCGCTTCGAACGGAGACCAGGCTGATGCTTGATTACTTACCCGAACTGCTAAAAGGGCTGCATACCAGCCTGACGCTGACCGCGGCCTCGATCATCGTGGCGCTGATTTTGTCGCTAATCTTCACCATCATCCTGACGTTAAAAACCCCGGGGCTGGTGTGGGTCGTGCGCGGCTATATCACGCTATTTACCGGCACGCCGCTGCTGGTGCAGATCTTCCTGATTTACTACGGCCCGGGCCAGTTTCCGTCGCTGCAGGAGTATCCGCTGCTCTGGCATCTGATTTCCGAGCCCTGGCTCTGCGCGCTGATTGCCCTTTCTCTTAACAGCGCCGCTTATACCACCCAGCTGTTCTATGGCGCAATCCGCGCCATTCCGGACGGCCAGTGGCAATCCTGCGGCGCGCTGGGGATGAGTAAGAAGGATACGCTGGCGATCCTGCTGCCGTACGCTTTTAAACGCGCCCTCTCCTCCTACTCCAATGAAGTGGTGCTGGTGTTCAAGAGCACGTCCCTGGCCTACACCATTACCCTGATGGAAGTGATGGGCCACAGCCAGCTGCTCTATGGACGCACCTATGATGTAATGGTGTTCGGCGCCGCCGGCATCGTTTATCTGGTGGTCAATGGCCTGCTGACGCTACTGATGCGTCTGGTGGAACATAAAGCGCTGGCCTTTGAGCGACGCAATTAAAAACGCATATCCAGCCAAATCAAGACGGGTAGTTCACTGAATTATCCGTCTTTTTTTATTCAAACCAAAATAAATATCTATATTTATTGAATATAAATTCACTTAGTGGCATTGTTACTGCCAGCCGCAGACACGGCACAACAACATAAGATTGACCGACGGGAGTTCCACGATGAAAAAGTTAGTTCTGGCCGCACTGCTTAGTTCTTTCGCCTTTGGCGCCGCTGCCGCAGAAAAAATCAGCTTTGGCGTTTCTGCAACTTACCCACCGTTTGAATCGATGGACGCCAATAACCAAATCGCCGGTTTCGACATCGACCTGGCCAACGCGCTGTGCAAACAGATGCAGGCCGAGTGTACTTTTACCAACCATGCCTTCGACAGCCTGATCCCGGCGCTCAAATTCAAGAAATATGATGCGGTCATCTCCGGCATGGACATTACCCCGGAGCGCAGCAAGCAGGTGGCGTTTACCGACCCGTACTACGCTAACTCCGCGCTGGTTATCTCGAAGAAAGATGCTTTCCACTCTTTCGCCGATCTGAAAGGCAAGCGCATCGGGATGGAAAACGGCACCACGCACCAGAAATACCTCCAGGATAAACATCCGGAAGTGAAAACCGTGGCTTACGATAGCTACCAGAATGCGTTCATCGACCTGAAAAATGGCCGTATTGATGGGGTGTTTGGCGATACCGCCGTGGTCAACGAGTGGCTGAAAACCAACCCGCAGCTGGGCGCGGCAACGCCGAAAGTCACCGACGCGCAGTACTTCGGTACCGGCCTCGGCATTGCGGTACGCCCGGATAACAAAGCGCTGCTGGAAAAACTGAACGCCGCGCTGAAGGCGATTAAAGCTGACGGTACCTACGATAAAATCAGCAAGCAGTGGTTCCCGGAGTAAACCCTCCCGGAGGCGGCGCTTGACGCGCCTGTCCGGGCTACCGGCCCGCAGACAGCCGTGGCACCGTAGCCCGGGCAAGCACAGAGCAGCCCGGGAAGAAGCCGCGCCAAAGTCTCCATCCCGGCGCATTCCCCGGGTTGCGGCGTAAACGCCTGACCCGGGCTACCGGCCCGCAGACAACCGTGGCCCCGTAGCCCGGGCAAGCACAGCGCGGCCCGGGAAGAAGCCGCGCCAAAGTCTCCATCCCGGCGCATTCCCCGGATTACAGCGTAAACGCCTTCTCCGGGCTACCGTTGAGCAGACAGCGCTAAACCTGTATCCCGAGCAACCAATCCGCCACCTTAAACCGGCAGGGTAAACTGGAAACAGGCTCCTGCCGGCGCTTCAAGCAGGCGAATATCGCCGCCGTGCAGCTGCAGCATCCGCCGGACAATCATTAATCCCAGCCCTCCTCTCGATGCGCTTTGCGCGCCAGGTTCCAGCACCGAAGGTCGTTCAAACAAGGTTGCCCGCAGCTCGCCGGCGATGCCCGGCCCGCTATCGGCCACCTCGACGATAATCTCTGACCCTGACCGCCGAGCCGCCAGGCGAATAACCCCGCCCTCCGGCGTATGACGAATGGCGTTATCGAGCAAATTGGTCAACACCCGTTCAATCATTGAGAGATCGGCGGTGACCGGCGGTAATCCGGCAGCCAGCTCCAGCTGCAAACCGATATTGCGCGTCGCGACGGGCAGATCGAATTTTTGCGCCACATCCTGCACCAGCTCGGCCAGCACGAACGTTTCCGGCTGCGGCTTAATCCCACCGTGCTCCAGGCGGGCCAGCTCAAACAGCTGCTGAGAAAGATGGCGCACTTTATTGCCCTGGCGCAGCGCGATATTCAAATACTGCTTGTTCTCTTCCATCGTCAGGCGATCGGCCTTCAGGCTTAACGTTTCCAGATATCCCAGCAAGGAGGTGAGCGGCGTGCGTAAATCATGGGAGATATTGGCAACGAACTCCCGCCGCTGACGGTCGCTATCGGCCAGACGATCCCACTGCCCGGCAATCTGGCGGGCCAGTTCAATAAAGCGGTTATGCAGTACGGCGACTTCGTTTCCCGGATTCGCCTCCGGGGTTTGCGCCGCCAGCGCCTTAATCGCATGGATGCTGTCCTGCTCATTCGTAGCCACCAGCGCGGTGAGCTGACGCACCGGGCGCGTGACCCACCGCCAGGCGAGCAGTCCCGCCAGCAGGCCGAGAGCGGCCACCAGCAGCAGAGTCCACAGCAGCAGGCTGGACAGTGTTTTCTGCCAGGCGCTTGCCGCCAGTTCATTAAAGGTTTCGCCCTGCAGAATGATATACAGATAGCCGCGCAGCTGACCGTCCTGGCGCAGCGGCGCCACGCTAAAAACTTTTTGTTTATCAAGGCTGCGCGGATCGTCGCCGTATACCGGCCACGCGCCGCCGGAAAGGAACGTTTGCACCGGCGCCAGATCGATGCGCTGGCGTTTGATATGACCGGGCGGCGCGGCGTCGGCCAGCAGCTCGCCGTCGGGCGAAAGCAGATACAGTTCCACGCTGGGGTTGAAGGTCATCAGCCGGTCGAAAAGCGGTTTCAGCATCCGGCGGTCAACCTGCCCCTGAGCGTCCAGCAGCGGCTCGCGAGCGGCGATTTGCTGCGCCAGCCCGGCGGAAAGACGCTGGACCATCACGTTGCCGTACTGCGCGCTGCTGTAGAGCTGGATCAGGCAAACGGCTAACGCACAAAGCAGCAGTAACGAGGTAAACACCAGCGCCAGGCGCTGGCTGAGGCTGAGACGGCGGATCATGGCTGCGCCTCTTTGCGCTCCACGGCAAATTTATAGCCTTTACCCCAGACGGTCAAAATGATGTCCGGCTCGGCCGGGTCGCGCTCAATTTTGGTGCGCAGGCGGTTGATATGGGTATTGACCGTATGCTCATAGCCGTCGTGCTGATAGCCCCACACCCGATCGAGCAGCTCAAGACGGGAAAAGACCTCCCCGGGGTGACGAGCAAAATAGTATAAAAGATCGAACTCGCGCGGGGTGAGATCCACCATCTCGCCGCGCAGCTTAACGTCGCGGGATAGAGGATCGATGCTCAAGCCGTGGCTATTGATACGCCCGGCATCCATTAACAAATTTTGCCCCATCGCCTCCTGGCGACGAAACACCGCTTTGACCCGGGCGGTCAGTTCGAGAATCGAAAAGGGTTTGGCCAGATAATCATCCGCCCCCATTTCAAGGCCCTGCACCCGCTGGGTTTCGCTGGCGCGGGCGCTGATAATAATCACCGGCAAATAGCGGGTTTGCTGACGAATACGCCGACAAATTTCCAGACCGTCAACGCCCGGCAGCATCAGGTCGAGGATCACCGCATCCCAGAGATCCTTTTCCAGCTGCCGCAGGGCCTGCGCCCCGTCCGCTACGTGAACAATCTGATATCCCTCATCGAGCAGATTCAGGCGCAGCAGCGCAGCGATATCTTCATCATCTTCAACCAACAGAATTTTTTTTGCCACCGGCAGCACTCCGCTATTCTTACGTTCTGATAAGCCAAGCTTACCCGATCTTTGCCGGCTGAAGAGTTCACATTTTGTTTATACTTCGCGAACCAGCAGGGTCAACACCTCATAGTGGGCGGTATGCGGGAACATATCGAATAGCTGGACGCGCGCGATGCGGTAGCCATTCAACCGGGCGATATCTTTCGCCATCGTGCGGGCGTTGCAGCTGGAGTAGATAATAAAATCCGGCGCCATACGGTTTAAATAGTCGCACAGTCCGTCGCCGATACCCCGACGCGGCGGGTTCACCAGTACCAGATCGGGAATTTCGCCTTCGCCGGTAGCAAACTGCGTGGAATCGAGCGCCTGGAAATGCAGATTCTGCAGGCCGAGCTGCGCCGCCGATTGTCTGGCGCAGGCGATGGCCTCAGCGGCGATCTCAATCCCGGTCAGGCGCATCTCCGGCGTGGCGCAGTGCAGACCAAAGCCGCCAACGCCGCAAAAGAGATCCCACATATGATTAACTGGTAGCTGGCGCACCCAGTCGCGAGCGGTGGCATACAGCCGGCTGGCCACCGCCGGGTTGGTCTGAAAGAAGCTTTGCGGGCGGATCCAGAGCGGCACGCCGTTAAAGTTTTCCGCCAGCGCCTGCTGGTCGGTGAGGAAAATTTCCCGCTCTCCTTCCATGATGGCCATATGCACCGGCTGAATATTGGCGGTAATCACTTTCAGCTGCGGCAGCTGCGCCTGGAGCGCCGGCAGCGCGGCGCGCAGCTGGGCCAGCTTGGTCTCCGAACGCAGAACAAAGCGCAGCATCATCCCGCCGTCGAGCCGGCTTTCGGTCAGCAGAATGTACTTCAGCTCTCCGCGCCTGCGGGCAACGTTATAGGGCGTGAGTCCGGCGCGGGCGATAAACGGCTTGAGCGCAGCGAAGACGGGGGCGAAGCCTGGCGGATAGAGCGGGCAATCGGTGAGGTCTTCAGGGGAGCCATCACGGTGCAGCATTCCGAGCAGCGGGCGCTCTACGCTACCGCTGACCACCATTTTCGCTTTGTTGCGAAACCCGCTTTCCGGGCCGCAAACCGGCGCGCACCAGTCAGCGACGGGGGCATCGGCGAGAAGCGTGCGCAAATCGGCCATTTTATCGGCGAGCTGTTGCGATACCGGCAGTTCCAGCCACTGGCAGGAGCGACAGCGGCCCGCGTCATAGAGTGCGCAGTGCATAACAAGACCTTCAAAAAAACAGGGGCGGGGATTGTATCACCGTTACTGTAAACGGAAAAAGCGTCGGCACGGGGCCGGAACAAACAGCATGGCCAGCACCAGTAGATCCGGCAGCTTTTGCAGCACCAGAGAACGAAATATCTCGCGCTTCGATTCACCGGCAATGCTAAACAGCTCAGGATAACCGTAGCCCAATGAAGCGGCCCACAGGTAGCCAATCACGATAATCTGCGTCAACAGGAACAGCCAACGCGCCCAGTTGCGCCCTTTTACCAGCGAAAACGCGCACCAGATTTCAATAAATACCAGCACCAGACTTGAGAGAAACACCAGGGTGAGCGCCCACGTCTGCACGCTGCGATGGACAAAATCCGCGATTCCCTGAACGCCAAGCTGGTTGAGGATCATTAGCAAATCCAGGCCGCGGATTAAAATAATGGCGAAGGCCGCCACCTGCACCAGCGCAGGAACGTTAAGACGAGCATGAGACGAACGCGTTTTAGTAAACAATCCCAACGTAAAGTCTTCCATGAAAACGGCGCCACAAATGCGGCGCCGATGTTAACTCTATTGCAGATTTTAGGTGGTTCAGCCGCTTCTTGCACGCTGGATATCGCGCACCCGCTGCTTTTCCGCGCGGGCCATCAAATACCAGGCGATAAAACCAACAATCCCGACCACGCCGAGGATTAACGTTGCCAGGGCATTAATCTCCGGGTTAACCCCCATGCGCACGCTGGAGAAGACCAGCATCGGCAGCGTCGTCGCCCCCGGCCCGGAAACAAAGCTGGCAATAACCAGGTCGTCGAGCGACAACGTAAAGGCCAGCAGCCAACCGGAGACCACCGCCGGCATAATCATCGGCAGCGTAATGACGAAAAAGACCTTCAGCGGCGCGGCGCCCAGATCCATCGCCGCCTCTTCAATAGAGTGGTCCAGCTCACGCAGGCGCGATGAAATGACCACCGCGACGTACGCGGTACAGAAGGTGACGTGCGCCAGCCAGATGGTCAGCATGCCGCGATCCGACGGCCAGCCAATTGAATGCCCCAGCGCGACAAACAGCAGCAGCAGCGACAGGCCGGTAATCACATCGGGCATCACCAGCGGCGCGGTGATCATAAAAGCAAAGCCGTTTGAACCGCGGAAGCGGCCAAAACGCACCATCACCACTGCGGCAATGGTACCGAGGATCGCCGCCGCCGTCGCGGCGCAGGCGGCAATGGTCAGACTTAAGCCTACCGCGCTCATCATCGCATCGTCATGAAACAGCTCGCGATACCAGCGCGTCGACCATCCGGCCCATACCGTCACCAGCTTTGAGCTGTTGAACGAGTAAATCACCAGCATCAGCATCGGCGCATACAGAAAGGTAAAGCCAAGCAGCAAAATGACGATTCGCCACGGCGAACGGACTACCGGTAAATTATTCATCCGTGTTCCCCCACCTGTTTTTGCTGATGCTTGTGGAACCACATGATCGGTACGATCAGCAACAGCAGCATCACGATCGCTACCGCCGAAGCCACCGGCCAGTCGCGGTTGTTAAAGAACTCCTGCCACAGCACGCGGCCAATCATAATACTGTCCGGGCCGCCCAGCAGTTCCGGGATAACGAACTCCCCTACCGCCGGAATAAATACCAGCATCGACCCGGCAATAATCCCGCCTTTGGTGAGCGGGACGATCACCTGGAAGAAGGTCTTCAGCGGCCGGGCACCCAGATCCAGCGACGCCTCAACCAGCGAGTAATCGATGCGCGTGAGGGCGGTATAAATCGGTAGCACCATAAACGGCAGATAGGCGTAAACAATACCGATATAGACCGCCAGGTTGGTGTGCAGGATCTCCAGAGGCTGGTCGATAACCCCCAGCCACAGCAGGAAGTTGTTCAGCACGCCGTTGCTTTTCAGCAGCCCCATCCAGGCATAGACGCGGATCAGGAACGACGTCCATGACGGCAGAATGACCAGCAGCAGCAGGATATTCCGGGTCGATGGCTTACTGTGCGCCACCGCCCACGCCAGCGGATAACCCAGCAGCAGACAGCAGAACGTTGAGATCCCTGCCACCTGGAGCGACTGCAGATACGCCTCAAAATAGAGAGGATCGTCGGTAAGCTGCAGGAAATTACCGAGATTCAGCGTTAACGTTAGCTGGCCGTCGGCCCACTCCAGCAGATCGGTGTAGGGCGGGATCGCCCGCGCCATCTCCGCCAGGCTGATTTTAAAGACGATCAGAAATGGCAGCAGGAACAGCAGGATCAGCCATATGTAAGGCAGCGCAATCACCAGCTTTCGCCCGTGGGCCATCTGCAGCCGCGCCAGCCACAGCGCGAAACCGCCCGGTTTGTTTACGCCTGACGGGGGTTCTAATGTACTCATTGCCCTCTCCTCACACCGTCAGCACGACGCAGCTATCGGCGTCCCAGCATAAACGGACTTCATCGCCCCAGGTTGGCGCCCCTTTGCGGTAACGGTGCTCGTTCTGCAGCTGAGCGCTGAGCATCTGCCCGCTTTTCAGGCGCACATGGTAGATAGACAGGTCACCGAGATAGGCAATATAGATAACCTCACCTACCGCGAAGTTATAGCCATCCGCCGGTGGGTCCTCGCAGAGCATAATTTTTTCCGGACGCAGAGCCACCCACACCGGGACGTTATCGACGACGGAGGCATCGGGATCGACCTTCAGCGGATGCGTCAGGCCCGGGGAATCCAGTACCAGTCCATCTTCCTGGCGCTCTTTCACCAGCCCTTCAAAGACGTTAACCGAGCCGATAAACTCCGCGCTGTAGCGGGTAGTTGGGTGCTCGTAAATTTCCTCCGGCTCGCCGATCTGTACGAACTTGCCGCGGTTCATAATGGCGATACGCCCCGCCATGGTCATCGCCTCTTCCTGATCGTGGGTCACCATCACGCAGGTGACGCCGACGCGCTCAAGAATATCGACCACTTCCAGCTGCATCCTGTCGCGCAGCTTCTTATCCAGCGCGCCCATCGGCTCGTCAAGCAGCAGCAGTTTCGGTCTTTTCGCCAGGCTGCGGGCCAGCGCCACGCGTTGACGCTGACCGCCGGAGAGCTGATGCGGTTTACGCTTTGCGAACTCCTGCATATGCACCAGCGCCAGCATCTCCTGCACCCGACTGGTGATTTCAGCCTTAGGCAATTTGTCCTGCTTGAGGCCAAAGGCGATGTTCTGCTCCACCGTCATATGGGGAAAGAGCGCATAGGACTGAAACATCATGTTAATCGGCCGCTGATACGGCGGAACCCGCGCCAGATCGACGCCATCCAGGACAATCTGCCCGGCGGTAGGCTGTTCGAATCCCGCCAGCATGCGCAGCAGGGTTGACTTGCCGCAGCCGGATGCGCCCAGCAGGGCAAAAATTTCGCCTTTATAAATGGTGAGATTGACATCATCGACGGCGTGCTGGCCATCGAAGGACTTCGTTAAATTACGGATTTCGAGCAGCGGGGTCAGCGCTTTGGGGGTTTTCGCCTGCGGGCGAGGAATTACATCATTCACGGGGTGTTCTCCGGCAGAAATCAAATCATGGTGCAGGCGCACCATAACGGTGCGCCTGTTGCCGGCAGCGCGACGCTGATCCGGCCTACAACTCACGGAGAATTACTTACCGCTTTTCACCTTCGTCCATGCGCGAGTACGCACGCGATCGATTTTCGGATCCTGGACTTTCAGGGTGAACAGCTTGGCGAAAACGTCAGCCGGAGGGTAGATGGCCGGATTGCTGCGGATCGCTTCGCTGACCAGCGGCGTAGATGCTTTGTTGCCGTTAGCGTAATAGACATGATCGCTAATATGCGCGATAACGTCCGGACGCATCAGATAGTTCAGGAATTGATAAGCCTCTTCTTTGTTTTTCGCATCTGCCGGCATAGCGAAGACGTCAAAGAACGCCAGCGCGCCCTCTTTCGGGATAAAGTAGGAAACGTTGACCCCGTTCTTCGCTTCTTTCGCCCGGTTAGCCGCCTGCCATACGTCGCCCGCCCAGCCGATCGCGACGCAGATATCGCCGTTCGCCAGGTCGTTGATGTACTGCGAAGAGTGGAAGTAGCGAATATTCGGACGCAGCTTCAGCAGCAGGTCGGTTGCCGGGCCAGTGTAGTCATCGGCTTTGGTGCTATTAGGATCTTTGCCGAGGTAGTTCAGCACGGTGGCGAAAATCTCTTCCGGGGCATCAAGGAAGGAGACGCCGCAGCTTTTCAGTTTCTCCAGATTTTCCGGCTTCATCACCAGATCCCAGCTGTCCAGCGGCGCATCTTTGCCCAGCACGGCTTTCACTTTATCGATGTTATAGCCTATGCCGGTTGTCGCCCACAGGTAGGGAATCGCGTATTTATTGTCCGGGTCGTGCTTCGCGACCAGCTTCAGCACTTCCGGATCGAGATTTTTCCAGTTGGGGAGCTTGCTCTTATCCAGCGGCTGGAACACCCCTGCCGCCAGCTGGCGCTCGAGGAAGCTGGCCGACGGCACCACCAGGTCAAATCCGGTGCTGCCCGCCATAAGCTTACCCTCCAGCACTTCATTGGAGTCAAAAACGTCATACACCACTTTAATACCGGTCTCTTTTTCAAAATTCGCCACCGTATCCGGGGCAATATAATCAGACCAGTTATATACATGCAGGGTTTTTTGTTCGGCTGCGAGCGAACCGGCAGAGACGGCCATCAGCGCACCCGTAACCAGACCTGTTAACCATTTTTTACCAAAGGCGGTCATATCTCTTATTCCTTCTCAATGCCCGTTAACAAGCGGGCTGAATATACGCACTTGTTCGCATGCAATAATCATGCATATTTTTTCAATGCCTAAGAAAAGGAGAGAGGACCTCTCCCGGAATGGTTGCCCGCAACTGGAAGCAGCGTCAGAATAACTGTAGCCAGAATAAGAGGCTATAGCCCAGGAGAAAAAACGGCTTTTATCAATTTTTTATGCAATAAGGGTCTATGTGATAAGCCGAAAACGGCGGAATGGCGGTGAAAAATTCTTTACAGGAAGGTTAACAACAGAATAATCGCGGGTAATACGCAGCCACCATGGCAGTGACTGCGCTATTTTTCGCCAGCCTCAGTGAAGAAAATGGTACTGAATATTCTCAGCTATCGGCTCTTCTTCCTCAGACTTATACAGCACCTGGTTAGCGCTGGCTTCAAGGATGACCATCGATATCTGTTCTTCGCTCTGGCGGAAAAACCATGCAAACTGATCGATCGTCACGCCGACGCCGACGGTCAACGCCTGGCAAACCACCAGTTTCGGCAGATTATCATCCTGAATATCGAGGAAAGCTTTCACCGTCAACGAGCTGGCGTTAATCGCAGAAAGATCGGCGGAAAGCGGCAGGAGCGCGGAGGGTTTCACCTCAGCCAGCGCGGAGAAAAGCACCACGTTATCAACCAGGTCAAGTTTGGCATCAAAAATGCCTTCGAAATTTTGCATATGCGGCAGGTGCAGTGCCTGGCAGGAATCACACTCAAAAAAGCTGATGCCCAATTCGTCGAGCCATTGACGTAACGTATCAAGACCCGGAACGACCAGTGAATCCATATGACCTGTGACCTCTTACTGTGAAAATGCGACGCCATAGCTTACGCAAAAAAAGCGCCGTATTCCATGACGGTGTCGCGAAAGGCAGCTATCCCCCCATTTTCAGACAAAATCCGGGCGTCGCTTGTCGTTCAATCCAGGCGATCATCTTGCCGGCAATATCGACGCCGGTGGTGGTTTCAACCCCCTCCAGCCCCGGAGAAGCGTTCACTTCCATCACCAGCGGTCCGCGCGTGGCGCGCAGTATATCCACGCCCGCCACGTCCAGCCCGAGCGTTTGCGCCGCCTTAATGGCCATTTCACGCTCCTGCTCGCTGATAAGCGCCACCGAGGCTACGCCGCCGCGATGCAGGTTGGAGCGAAAATCGCCCTCCTTGGCCCGCCGCTCAATCGCCGCGACCACTTCATTACCCACCACGAGGCAGCGCACGTCCCGGCCTTTCGCCTCGGCGATATACTCCTGAACCAGAATATGCGCATTCAGGCCGCGAAAAGCGTCAATAACGCTCTCTGCCGCCTGGCGCGTTTCGGCCAGCACAACGCCGATCCCCTGCGTCCCCTCCACCAGCTTGACCACCAGCGGCGCGCCGCCAACCATGGCGATCAGATCGCTGGTGTCGTCCGGCGAGTGGGCAATACCGGTGAGCGGCAGGTCGATGCCCTGGCGCGCCAGCAGCTGGAGCGAGCGCAGCTTGTCGCGGGCGCGGGTGATGGCTACCGATTCATTCAGCGGGTAGCTGCCGAGCAGCTCAAACTGACGCAGCGCCGCGGTGCCGTAGTAGGTGATCGCCGTGCCGATACGCGGGATCACGGCGTCAAAATGCGGGAGCTGGCGGCCTTTATAGTGAATTGACGAGGCCACCGGGCTGACGTTCATATAGCAGGAAAGCGGATCGAGGATTTCCACCTGATGACCGCGTTTTTGCGCGGCTTCGCGCAGGCGTCGACATGAATAAAGCGTTCCATCCCGGGATAATATGGCAATTTTCACCCTGCACCTCTGCGAAAAGACCCGCTCTGGCGGGCCTCTGAGTAGCAAACAACGTTTTAAATTAGCGCTGACCTGCGGAATTTCCTTGCGTCAGACCGGGTGCAGTTTACACGCAATCAGCGCGTAGCCCATCCCTGCTTATGCAGATATTCCAGAATAAATGGCCGGCTTTCTTTGACGATAGTCCGGCGGATATGGTCGCTCCAGGTATCGCGACGCGTGTTGCTGCCGCGAGAGAGATAATAGTGCGCCAACTGCTCGTCATATTCAGCAAGGACCGTCTCATCCAGCGGCTGATAGTGATTTTCATGAACCAGCATCGCCGACGGCATGCGCGGTTTCACTTCCGGATTATCGTCAGGCCAGCCAAGGCACAGGCCAAACAGCGGCATTACGTGCTGTGGGAGCTTCAGCAGCTGGGTCACCGCATCAATATTGTTACGCAGCCCGCCGATATAGACGCCGCCCAGGCCAAGAGATTCCGCCGCCACCAGCGCATTCTGCGCCATAATCGCGGTGTCGACGCAGCCCAGCAGGAGCTGTTCGGCGAGCCCCAGCTGAGCGTCCGGGCAGATTTGCAGATTGCGGTTAAAATCAGGGCAGAATACCCAGAATTCCGCAGCCTGCGCCACGTGCTGCTGTCCGCCGCTCAGCGGCACCAGCTGTTGACGTATTTCCGGGTCGGTAACGCGAATAATTGAGGTACATTGTAAAAAACTGGAGCTGGAGGCTCCCTGCGCGCTGGCGATAATTGCGGCGCGCTGTTCTTCGCTGATCGGCGCGTCGGTAAAATGGCGAATAGAACGGTGGCTACGCAGCAGCTCAATGGTCGGCGTCATCTCGTTTTTCTCTGTCAGGCAATGATGAAGGGGAATTTTTCGTTTGCGTCAACTGCGGGGCAACAACTTTCGCCACACGCCAGATTAACGCCACGGCGGCCGGAAGCATCAGCAGGATCCCCGCGAAGATCATCAGCAGCGCCGCTGTCGGGCTGGAAAACGGCGCAGGCAGGCTGACGTACTGATTAAGCGAGAGCCAGGCCAGGGTCAACAGCACCATGCCGATAAACTCAACTACCAGAACGCTTTTGGGTAATGCTGCAGGCGATCGCATAACGCTCCTCCGGTCCAAAGCAATCACGCAACCGGGTAAAAAAGTCGCGTATCAGAGGGAGTATAGCGGTTTCATCAGCAGAATATTTAACAAACATAGCCTTAAGCCATCAAAGCAAAAGGCAGAACCTTCTTTTCCTCGTCGCCATAACGCGGCATGATACGCCCCATTCGCCATCCGGCTGAGGTTTAAGGAGAGAGAGTATGTTTACGGTAATTTTTGGTCGTCCAGGTTGCCCATATTGCGTTCGCGCCAAAGAACTGGCGGAAAAACTGAGCAACGAGCGCGATGATTTTAACTATCGCTACATTGATATCCACGCTGAAGGCATCAGCAAAGCCGATCTGGAGAAAACCGTGGGTAAACCGGTTGAAACCGTACCGCAGATTTTTGTCGATCAGAAGCACATTGGCGGCTGCACCGACTTTGAAGCCTGGGCGAAAGAGAATCTCGGTCTGTTTGCCTGAGACGACTCACTCCTCTGACGAGGGCTTGCGTCTGGTATCAAGCCAGGCGCAAATAAATAAAAAGCACAGCGCGCCCAGCGCGCACCAGAACACCGCGCTAAATAGCCACGCCAGTTCCTGCCAGAAAGATCGTTGAGTGACGAAGAATAACCGCATGACGACCAGACAAATAGGCGCAGCCAGCATAGCGCCGATAAGCGGACGCAGCACCCGCTGACCCGGGGAGAGGCAGCTTGCCGCCGCACCGGGTAGCAAAAAGAACAGCAGCCCGAGCTCAGGGTTACCGGTAGCCCGAAAGGCGCCTTTCATATGTAACAGCAGCGATAAGCAAACCACGATAAATAGAAAGAACCCACAGATAATACCGGCCCAAGCACGCTCAGATTTCACGACATCCTCCTGATTTTGCCTCTAACCAACTTCCACTTCGCCCAGTCAGATAAAGATTCTGGCAATCCATGCCAATAAAAGATCCCGTCAAGGTAATAACGATTGTTGCTAGCCGCAGCCCCCAGGAAAGATTAAACTATCGACTATATTTTGCTGGTTATAACGGGATGCCAGAATAGCGTTCGGGACAACGCGAACACTGGACCAACCTTAGACCAAATAACCATTTCCTTCAACAACTTACTAGTAAATGAGAAGTTGGCTTTCGTGAATATAAACGTCGCAGATTTGTTAAACGGGAATTACATCCTGTTATTGTTCGTTGTACTTGCACTGGGACTCTGCCTCGGGAAACTGCGTCTCGGGTCGGTACAACTTGGTAATTCCATTGGCGTTTTAGTGGTTTCCCTATTATTAGGGCAGCAGCATTTCAGTATTAACACTGACGCCCTCAATCTCGGCTTTATGCTGTTTATTTTTTGCGTCGGCGTAGAAGCGGGACCCAACTTTTTTTCTATTTTTTTTCGCGATGGGAAAAATTACCTGATGCTCGCGCTGGTAATGGTCGGCAGCGCAATGCTGATCGCCATGGGACTGGGTAAGCTCTTCGGCTGGGATATCGGCCTGACGGCCGGGATGCTCGCCGGCGCGATGACGTCCACTCCCGTGCTGGTCGGCGCCGGGGATACGCTTCGCCACTTCGGCATGCCCAGCGATCAGCTCGCCCTTTCGCTCGATCATCTGAGCCTCGGCTATGCGCTGACCTATCTGATTGGCCTGGTCAGCCTGATCGTCGGCGCCCGCTATATGCCGAAGCTGCAGCATCAGGATTTGCAGACCAGCGCCCAGCAAATCGCCCGCGAGCGCGGTCTCGATACCGACTCCCGGCGTAAGGTCTATTTACCGGTGATCCGCGCCTACCGCGTCGGTCCGGAGCTGGTGGCGTGGGCTGATGGTAAAAATCTGCGCGAGCTGGGTATTTACCGCCAGACCGGCTGCTACATTGAGCGCATCCGCCGCAACGGCATTCTCGCGAACCCGGACGGCGATGCGGTGCTGCAGATGGGCGATGATATCGCCCTGGTGGGTTACCCGGATGCCCATGCCCGCCTCGACCCAAGCTTCCGTAACGGCAAAGAGGTCTTCGACCGCGATCTGCTCGATATGCGCATCGTCACCGAAGAGATCGTGGTCAAAAACCACAATGCCGTCGGCCGTCGCCTGGCGCAGCTGAAGCTGACCGACCACGGCTGCTTCTTAAACCGCGTCATTCGCAGCCAGATCGAAATGCCTATCGACGATAACGTGGTGCTCAACAAGGGCGATGTGCTGCAGGTCAGCGGCGACGCGCGTCGCGTTAAAACCGTCGCCGATCGTATCGGCTTCATCTCCATTCACAGCCAGGTGACCGACCTGCTCGCCTTCTGCGCCTTCTTTATCGTTGGCCTGATGATCGGCATGATCACCTTCCAGTTCAGTTCGTTCAGCTTCGGCATCGGTAACGCCGCCGGTCTGCTGTTTGCCGGCATTATGCTCGGCTTCCTGCGCGCCAACCATCCGACGTTCGGCTACATCCCGCAGGGCGCGCTGAATATGGTGAAAGAGTTCGGCCTGATGGTATTTATGGCCGGCGTGGGGCTCAGCGCGGGCGCCGGGATTAACAACGGCCTCGGCGCCGTTGGCGGTCAGATGCTGGCGGCGGGCCTGATCGTCAGCCTGGTACCGGTGGTTATCTGCTTCCTGTTCGGCGCGTACATCCTGCGCATGAACCGCGCGATGCTCTTCGGCGCCATGATGGGCGCCCGTACCTGCGCGCCGGCGATGGAAATTATCAGCGATACTGCCCGCAGCAATATTCCGGCGCTGGGATACGCGGGGACCTACGCCATCGCTAACGTATTGTTAACCCTGGCAGGTACGCTGATTGTCATCATCTGGCCGGGACTACAGTGAATTTTTTAAGAAAAAAAACGCGCATACGCAGAACTTTTTTTGCTGGCATCAGTCATAAGTAGTGCCACTGCTTTTCTTTGATGTCCCCATTTTGTGGAGCCCATCAACCCCGCCACTTAGGTTCAAGGTTGATGGGTTTTTTGTTTTCTGCGCCCCACTCACTCTCCCGCCAGCCTTCCCACCATCAGTCGAATTGCTTCTCTGGATAGCGGCGCTCTGTCGGTCACGAAGTGCAGCGTCATACCCTCGATAAAGGCGTCAAGCCCGCGGGCCGTTGCTGGTTCAAACCACTGTTCCAGAGTCTGCTGGCTGCGCAGCATCCAGTTTTGCATGACTGCTTTTAAATTCGGCTGGCTGCTGCAAAAAGCATACAGCTGATACATCAGCTCCATATTGCGTGCGGTGGTCACCTGGGCGCTGAATATCAGCTCGGCAATCGCGTCACAGGCCTCTTCGCGGCTATGCACATCGGCAAAAAACAGCTGATACTGCGCCGACATCTGGCCGGTAAACAGGCTGAACGCTTCTTCGACCAGCGCCTCGATACCGCTGAAATAGTAGGTCAGCGAGCCCAGAGGCACGCCCGCACAGGTGGCGATTTTCCGATGCGTGACCGCGTGGATGCCGTGTATCGCGATCGTGTCCAGCGTCGCCTGCAAAATCCGCTCCCGACGCTGCGGGTCGTTTGGTCGACGGGCCATCAGTGTTCCTCTCTCATTTAAATAGGCGCTTAATCCCTTAGCGGATGCTGGGCGCATTCCTCAGGCTGAATCGAATCATAGAGGTCAATAAAAAAACATTCTTCAGCAAGCAGCCTGGATGTACAAATGTACACAACCTTGCTACTGTTGTCTGCATCTCTCCACTCTCGGGCATTTACGGATGACAGCGCAAACCTCCCGCAGAGCCCTTCAGCTAAGGCTGTGGGCGCTCTTCATGTTCTTTTTTATCCCTGGATTACTCATGGCCTCATGGGCGACCCGCACGCCGGCGATTCGCGATCTGCTCGCGCTCTCGACGGCGGAAATGGGGATTGTATTATTTGGACTATCAATAGGTTCGATGAGCGGTATCCTCTGCTCAGCGTGGCTGGTCAATCGATTCGGCACCCGAAAAGTGATTCGTACCACCATGTCCTGCGCGGTGGTCGGCATGCTGGTCCTCAGCGCCGCGCTATGGTTTACCTCGGCGGTGCTGTTTGCTGTTGGCTTAGCCATCTTCGGCGCCAGCTTTGGCTCAGCGGAAGTGGCGATTAACGTTGAAGGCGCCGCCGTTGAACGCGAAATGAATAAAACCGTGCTGCCGATGATGCATGGTTTCTACAGCTTCGGCACGCTCGTCGGCGCCGGAATAGGCATGGCGGTCACCGGCTTCGGCCTGCCCGCCGCGCCGCACATTCTGCTGGCGGCGCTGGTGGCTGTCGCCCCCATCGCTATCGCCATTCGCGCAATTCCGGAAGGTACCGGCAAGAATGCAGCGGAAGCGGCGCGCCATGAAGGCAAAGGCCTGCCGATATGGCGAGATGCTCAGTTGCTGCTGATTGGCGTCATCGTCCTGGCCATGGCCTTTGCCGAGGGTTCCGCCAACGACTGGCTGCCGCTGCTGATGGTGGACGGCCACGGCTTCAGCCCGACTTCCGGGTCGCTGATTTACGCGGGCTTCACCCTCGGTATGACCCTCGGCCGTTTTACCGGCGGTTGGTTTATTGACCGCTACAGCCGGGTGACGGTGGTTCGCGCCAGCGCGGTCATGGGCGCGCTGGGCATTGGCCTGATTATTTTTGTCGATAACCCGTGGGTCGCCGGCCTCTCCGTACTATTATGGGGACTCGGCGCATCGCTCGGCTTCCCGCTGACCATTTCCGCCGCCAGCGACACTGGCCCGGATGCGCCGAAGCGCGTCAGCGTGGTGGCGATTACCGGCTACCTCGCCTTCCTCGTCGGGCCGCCGCTGCTGGGCTTCCTCGGCGAGCACTTCGGCCTGCGTAGCGCCATGATGGTAGTGCTGGCATTGGTGCTGGTCGCGGCCATCGTCGCCCGGGCGGTTGCGAAGCCACACTCTGAACCCGTGATGGAGAACAGTTAATGAGCATCAAATTGATTGCGGTAGACATGGATGGCACCTTTCTGAGCGATGCCAAAACCTATAACCGTCAGCGCTTCCTCGCCCAGTATCAGCGGATGCGCGAGCAGGGCATCCGCTTCGTCGTCGCCAGCGGCAACCAGTATTACCAGCTTATCTCCTTCTTCCCGGAGGTAGCGCACGAGATCGCCTTTGTCGCCGAAAACGGCGGCTGGGTGGTCAGCGCCGGAGAAGATGTATTTAACTGCCGGATGCCGCAGGAACATTTCAATACCGTCATCGATCATCTCCAGACGCTGACCAACATTGAAATCATCGCCTGCGGTAAGCGCAGCGCTTATACCCTCAACCAGTATAATGATGAGCTGAAAGCGGTCGCGGCAAAGTACTATCATCGCCTCGAACTGGTCGACGACTTTAATCATATTGCTGATGATGCGATTCTGAAATTTGGCCTCAACGTCCCGGACCAGCTGATCCCTGAGATACAGCCGAAGCTACACGCCGCGCTTGGCGATATGGTAACCGCAGTCGCTACCGGCTACGGCAGCATTGACCTGATTATTCCTGGGGTACACAAAGCTAACGGCCTGCGCATCCTGCAGGAGCGCTGGGGGATCGACAATCATGAAGTGGTCGCCTTTGGCGATAGCGGCAACGATATTGAAATGCTGCAGCATGCCGGCTTCGGTTACGCGATGGCCAACGCCGCCGCGCCGGTGAAGGCCGTTGCTGGCTATCGTGCGCCGCACAATAACGAAGAAGGCGTACTGCATATCATTGATAAAGTGCTTAATCGCGAAGCGCCGTTCGTCTGAGACAGCGCCTGCTGCGGCGCGTAACGTCGCAGCAGGTCATTGGAGATTTACTGCGGTTCGAGGGAGCTGCCTACGCGTTTGTCCTTCAGGAAGTAGACCGTCATCGCCAGCCAGAGCACCCCGCTAAGCAAATTCAGCAAACTGAAGAGTCCGCTGCCGCCAGACTCATAGGCGTGCTTGCTCACTTCAATACCCACGGTAAAGATCAGCATTTGCAGCATCCCCATCGCCGCCGATACCGTCCCCTTGCTCATTTCGCTGGCAAACAGCGTCAGGCGCACCAGCCCGGCGTTAGCAAGCCCAATGCCGAAGGCGTAAACGCTCAGCCCGGCGGTCATCCACAAATAAGCGTGCGTCGAGGCGACCGTAGCGACGGCGGAGATCAGCAGGCCAAGCATAATTGGCCAGCCGCCGAGGATAATCAACGAACGCACCGTTTTGCGGGAAGTCTGGCGCGCCAGCACCAGGTTACCGGCGATCAACGCGCCAAAGATTGGCACCTGCAGCAAG
This sequence comes from Klebsiella sp. S69, assembly GCF_016516145.1. NCBI lineage: Bacteria > Pseudomonadati > Pseudomonadota > Gammaproteobacteria > Enterobacterales > Enterobacteriaceae > Klebsiella > Klebsiella sp. S69. The sequence goes on from NZ_JACVUU010000015.1 coordinate 141,553, forward strand.
CCATATTCGTAACTGGTCGCCTGCTCGCCGCTAATGATAATCACCGGCGACTGGGCTATCCACGCCAGCAGCGGCAGGCTGACAAAACCGGTGGCCAGCGCGCCGGCGACAAAGCGCAGGTTTTTCAGCACTTCACGATAATCACGCCCCAGCTCTTTTACCGATAGTTTCTCACCCATGCGGGTGGCGGTTTCCGGCATCGCCCGCTGTAGCCCGAAGAAGGCGATAGCGGCCAGTACGGCAAACAGGACAAACATCATCTCCCACGGCAGGATATGTACCCAGGCCGCGCCCACCAGCGGCCCAAGCAGCGGCGCAATCAGCGCGACGTTGGCCATTAATGCGGTAATCTTGATGCATACCGCCTCTTCAAAAGACTCCTGTATCGCCGCATAGCCAACCGCGCCAATAAAGCACAGGCTGATACCCTGCAAAAAGCGTAGCAGCGTGAACTGCTCAATAGTTTGCGCCAGCAGCGTCGCCAGGCAGGTCACGATAAACCACACCACCCCGGTCAGCATGACCGGACGGCGGCCGATGCGGTCCGAAAGCGGGCCCAGCAGCCACTGTAAAAACATACCGCCGGCGAGATAGGCGGTCATGGAGGTCGGAACCCATTCATTGCCAACGCCAAACTCTTCCACGACCGAGAGCATGCCCGGCTGGATCATATCATTGCCGATATAGGTGGCGAATTCGTATAACACCAGGCACAGCGGAAAGAGCAGCGCCTGACGTCCGAGGCGTTTGCCTGAAAGCGAAGAATTGTGCATGAAATCTCTTATTTAAATAAAACCGCGCAAAGTTTAATGAAAGTCGTGCCGGGGAGATAGCGAATTGTGAGCGATGACGAAAAATATCGCCATTCTGCAACCTCTTCGCCACCAGCGAATAAAAAATCCCGCTGTATGTATTTCGTTTATGTTTCAATTAGATTACACACTATATACTCCTTTATTCAGTCTGTTAACGAAGATACATGCAAGATTTCACTCATAACAAACTGATAATTAAGAAAATACTGCTTTACCTTAGCGCTACCGTTTCTTAGGGTGGGCGGCTTGTTGATAACGGATTAAAGAGCCCGGACGTATGCTGGAAAATATTAACTACTCGCTGTTTGCATTACTCAATGCCACTCCCTCGTCCCCGTGGTGGGCGATAGAGATCGCGACGTTTATCGCCAAAGACCTGATTATTATTGTGCCATTATTGGTATTAGCCTTATGGCTTTGGGGTCCAAACCAGCGTCAGCTAGTATTTAAGGTGATGATGGCATTAGCCATTAGTCTTACGCTGTCATGGATATTCGGCGCGCTTTTTCCGCACGAACGGCCGTTCGCCGCCGGTATGGGTTATAACTTCCTGCACCACTCGCCCAACAACTCCTTCCCGAGCAATCACGGCACCATCTGCTTTACCTTTGCGCTGGCCTTTATGTTCTGGCACCGCCTGTGGTCGGGAGTCCTGCTTTTCGCCGTTGCCTGCGCAATTGCCTGGTCCAGGGTCTATCTCGGCGTTCACTGGCCGATGGATATGCTGGGCGGACTTCTCACCGCGATGAGCGCCTGTCTAAGCGCCCAGCTTTTGTGGCAAAGCGGCGGAAAGACCCTTTATCAGCATCTGCAGCGGCTGTACCGCCTGTTCTTTTCGCTACCGATTCGCAAAGGCTGGGTGCGCGAATAACCTGTTTCTCAGCCGCCGGTAAATTGCGGCAGAGCCCAACGCCTGCGCGTGACTAACCCTCTTTCGGCAGGTAAAATCGCCGCTGACGCCCTGTCGATGCAGGGCGCTTTAGCCTAGAGGGAATATGGAAACTCGTCGTGACGAACGCATCAGCCAGCTTATTCAGGCACTCAAGCGCAGTGATAAACTGCATCTAAAAGAAGCGGCCACCCTGCTTGGGGTGTCGGAGATGACTATTCGTCGCGACCTCAACGGCCACAGCGGCCCGGTCGTTTTGCTGGGCGGCTATATCGTTCTGGAGCCGCGCAGCGCGACGCACTATCTGCTAAGCGACCAGAAAACGCGCCTTGTTGATGAAAAACGCCGCGCCGCCCGCCATGCGGCAAAGCTGCTTGAGGCCCATCAGATGGCCTTTTTCGACTGCGGGACCACCACGCCGTGGATTATCGATGCCATCGACAACGCCCTGCCGTTTACCGGGGTCTGCTATTCGCTCAACACCTTCCTTTCCTTGCAGGAAAAGCCACAGTGCCGCGCGATTTTGTGCGGCGGCGAGTTCCACGCCAGCAACGCCATTTTTAAACCGCTGAGCCTGCAGGATACGCTAAGCCATCTTTGCCCGGATATCGCGTTTTATTCCGCCGCGGGCGTCGATTGCGAGCAGGGAGCGACCTGCTTTAACCTCGAGGAGCTGCCGGTTAAACACTGGGCGATGAAAAGCGCGCGCTACCACGTGCTGGTCGTCGATCACAGTAAATTTGGCAAAGTTCGGCCGGCGCGGATGGGCGATTTATCGCAGTTTGACGTGATTGCCAGCGACGTGTGTCCGGATGACGAGCTGCTTACGCTGGCGAAAGAAAAACAGATTTCACTTCTTTACTAAAACCGCGCCCCGCAGGGCGCGGCCTGCATTTTACGAGAACCAGCCGCCGAACCAGCCGTGCAGTTTCATCAGCACGAAATCGATCATCCGGCTAAAGAACCCGCCTTCATTGACCGCTTCCATAACAATCAGCGGCCGCTGTTCAATGGTTTTATCATTCAGTTTAAAGTCGATGGTGCCGACAACCTGCCCTTTAGTCAGCGGTGCGGTCAGCTGCGTATCATTCAGGGTGTAGCTGGCCTTCAGGTTTTTCAGCTGGCCTTTCGGCAGCGTGATGGAACCGGCATCGCCCGCGCCAAGCTTCGCTTCACTGCTATCGCCAAACCAGACGCGCTGGGTAATGAAGGTGGCATCAGGTTTAATCGGCGTCACGGTTTCATAAAAGCGGAAGCCCCAGGTCAGCAATTTTTCAGATTCGTTAAATCGGATACGGTCAGTTTTGGTGCCGAGCACGACGGCAATCAGGCGCATGTCGTTTTGCGTTGCGGAAGAGACCAGATTGTAGCCCGCACCGGCGGTGGTTCCGGTTTTCACGCCGTCAGCGTTAAGGTTCGTGCTCCACAGCAGGCGGTTACGGTTCGGCTGACGAATTTTGTTGAAAGTGAACTCTTTTTCTTTGTGGATCGCATACTCTTCCGGCACATCATGGATCATCGCTTTGGTCAGCAGCGCCATATCGCGGGCAGTACTGAACTGACCCGGCGCATCAAGCCCGTGCACGGTCTTAAAGGTGGTATTGGTGAGGCCCATCTTCTGCGCATAGCCGTTCATCAGGCTGACAAACGCATCCTGGCTGCCCGCCACGTAGTCGGCAATCGCGATGCTGGCGTCGTTGCCGGACTGAATGATAACGCCCTTGTTAAGATCTTCCACCGACACCTGCATTCCAGGCTTGAGGAACATCACCGAGGAGCCGCGCAGCGCCGGGTTACCGGTGGCCCACGCATCGCGCCCGATGGTCACCATATCCGTAGACTTAATCTTACCCGCCTTTAGCGCCTGGCCGACAACGTAGCTGGTCATGATCTTGGTCAGGCTTGCCGGATCGAGTTTTTCATCGGCATTGCCTTCGCTGAGTACTTTGCCGCTGGCATAGTCCATCAGGATCCAGGCGCGCGCGTCAATGGATGGCGCATCGGGGAGTTGTTCCGCAGCCTGCACCGCAGGCGCGACGAGAAATAAAAGCGCGCAGCCTGCCGCGAGGCCGCGAAGGGAAAAAGCATCATGCGTCATAAGAGCCACCCAAGTATCCTTTCCAAACAAAAATATGCCGCCACACTCGTTCCGCGCCGGAGCAGCCGGTGAGTAAAGCGTACAAATGACCTTAAAGAAACAGCGAGTTGGTAAAGTTTTTAAAGTTTACGCAATAACCTCGCGCGGCGCTGCAAACAGCGCAATTTTTTTGATCGCGGTTGCCTAAATATTAACTTTATTCCAACATGAATGCTCACTACGCCGCAATGGCGGCGAAATAAAAAGCAGGAGCGGATATGATTACGCTGTGGGGCAGAAATAACTCAACCAATGTGAAGAAAGTGCGCTGGGTGCTGGAAGAACTCGACCTCCCGTATCAGCAAATTCTGGCAGGCCTGGAGTTCGGTCTGAATCACGATCCGGCCTATCTGGCCATGAACCCCAACGGTCTGGTACCGCTGTTGAAAGATGCAACGACCGATATCGTACTCTGGGAATCAAACACCATTATCCGCTATCTGGCCGCGCAGTATGGTCAGAATCGCCTGTGGGTGGAGTCGCCAGCCGAGCGCGCCCAGGGAGAAAAATGGATGGACTGGGCCAACGGTTCGCTCTCGCCTGCCCATCGACCCGTTTTAATGGGCCTGGTCAGAACGCCGGTAGAAAAACGCGATCCTGCCGCCATTGAAGCCGGTATTGCCGCCTGCGAGACGCTGTTCGCTATTCTGGACGACGAGCTGTCGCGCCATCAGTGGCTGTCGGGCGATGCCTTCGGCCTCGGCGATATCGCCGTCGCGCCGTTCGTCTACAACCTGCTGGAAACGGTAAAAACCTGGCAGCCGCGCCCGCATCTGCAGCGCTGGTACCAGCAGATCGGCGAACGTCAGGCCTGGCGCAACGTGGTGATGATCCCGGTCACCTGATTTTAACCCGCCGGACTCACCTTCAGCAGCTCACCGTTGGATTCGTCGGTTAACACATACAAATAACCATCGGGTCCAACGCGTACGTCGCGAATGCGTCTACCGCGATCGCTCAGAATGCGCTCCTGCTCCGTGACTTTATTGCCATCAACCTTGAGCACAATGAGCGATTCATCCTTCAGCGCGCCGATAAACAGCCTGTGTTGCCACTGCGGAAAAACCTGCGCGTTGTAAAACGCCATACCGCTCACCGCCGGCGACTTCTCCCAGACAAATAGCGGCGCTTCGGTGCCTTCCGCCTTTTTGCCTTTGGCTTCCGGGATCGGAAGGCCGCTGTAGTTAATGCCGTGCGTCGCCAGCGGCCAGCCGTAGTTTTTACCTTTTTGCACGATATTGATCTCATCCCCGCCGCGCGGCCCGTGCTCATGTAACCACAGCGTATCGCTCCACGGGTTCATCACCAATCCCTGAGGGTTACGAATTCCGTAAGACCAGATTTCAGGCCTGACGCCAGACTGGCCGACAAAAGGATTATCGGCCGGGACCTTGCCATCAGCCGTTAGCCGCACCACTTTTCCCTGCAGCTTATCGAGATCCTGAGCGGTTGAACGCTGGTTATTCTCTCCGAGACCGATAAACAGATGACCGCGACCGTCGAACGCCAGCCGTCCGCCAAAATGATTGCCGGTAGAGAGCTTCGGCTGCTGGCGGAACACCACCTGGAAGTTTTCCAGACGCTGGAGATCCTCGCTCAATCGGCCATAGCCCACCGCGGTCCCGGCTTTATCCTCATCCCCGCCCTCGGCATAGCTCAGCCAGACCCGGCGCGACTGGGCAAAGTCCGGTGCCAGCGCCACGTCCAGCAAACCGCCCTGCCCGTTAGCCCAGACCTGCGGTACGCCCGGGATCGCCGACGAGAGGCCTTTGTCGCGCTGCCAGAGCTTGAGTTCGCCGCCGCGCAGGGTGATCAAAATACCGCGATCGTCCGGCAGGAAGGCCAGCGCCCACGGGTGTTCGAGCTGGTTCTGCAACACCTCCACGCGCTCCCGGGCGGCAAGGACGGCAGTGGGTAACAGCAGCGCGGTAAGCGCTATCAGGGTGACGGTCTGGCGCATGGCATACTCCTTTTGTCAGCAATGCTGATAAGGGTAGCCAGCGTGGGGAAGCGGGAAGGGATTTTTACATAACATTAATCAGGGGGAGCAGGCTCCCCCTGTCTCAGGCGTGGGTAATGGGGGCAAAATCATTCAATTTATGAATGTTTAGCCGCAATACCGCCAGGCAGCTTTCCAGTTTATCTACGTTGACCGCAATGTAGGACGGGCAATCATGATGTCCGCTTAGCAGGCATACCGCCGCGGAAGCGACGGCTTCGCCCGCAAGGCGCAGGGCTTCCTTTTCCTCCGGCGCAACGGCGTGCTGCAGGCGCGGCGCGTATTCACGCATTTCATGGCACAGTTCAAACAAGTTATCACGTAGATGGTCGTTTTCGCTGACTGACATATAGCCTTTTGCTTTACGCAACTGTAAATAAGCATCAAGATCAATGGAGGCATTAATCAGCTTATTCATCAGGTTACGATACAGTCTGTCAACGTTCATCTCAGTTCCTCCTCTATCGTCCTTCACCATAATTATGATATGGTTATTTTTTGTACAAAACGCTGTGTGAGATCAATAATTCTCAGGTCATTAACATTATTTACAATGTTACAACTAAGATTATAATCCTCGCCTGCTCAACCTGCGCCCTTCAAGCAAAAATGTTATACGCTCTCAATCAAGATCAATTCTTTTCCATGTGATGAAAAATTATTTTTTTGCCGCAATGATCACAAATTAGCGCCATTCACATTGCCTGAAAATGTCACCGGGTGTCATATCACCTCACAAATATGTAATACGTATAACAAAACAGGTCACAGCAGGTTGCTCTATCTTGCTTGTAACCTTTGACGCTATCGCTTGAAGGAACAGAAATGATTAATCCCGGCAGAAGAAACTATATCTTGTTGAGTCTTTTCGACTTCCTCTACCTCTTCGCCTGGTCCTCGACCATGGCATTCTTTGTTATCTGGACGACCCAGCATCTCGGGATTAGCGCCACGAAAACCGGCCTGCTCTACTCGGTTAACGCCTTTATTGCCCTGCTGATGCAGCCCTTCTTTGGCTTTATTTCCGATAAATTCGGCCTGAAAAAACGACTCATCTGGTTTCTCGTCGCCATGCTGCTACCGGTGGGTCCGTTCTTTATTTATTTATATGCACCGCTGCTGGTGCACAGCTTCTGGCTGGGCGCGCTGCTCGGCGGGGTATACCTGGGGATTATTTTTAACTCCGGCTGCGGGGTGATCGATTCGTATATCGATAAAATTTCGCGGCGCTACCAGTTCGAATATGGCCGCGTAAGGATGTGGGGATCGTTAGGCTGGGCCGCCGCGGCGTGGATCGTCGGTAAGTATATCGACAGCAATCCGAACCTTGCTTTCTGGCTGGCCAGCATCGCCATTGTGATTGCCGCGATCTGTTTTATGCTGACCAAAATCGAACTGAGCGAAGCGGAGATGCAGAAAACCAGCGCGCTGAAAGTTTCCCATGCCCTTGAGCTGGCGAAGAACGGGCAGTTCTGGATGCTGCTGGTCTTCACCCTTTTCGTCACGCAAATCTACGATACCTACGATCAGCAGTTTGCCCAGTACTTTTCCCTGCAGTTCCCGACGCCCGAGGAGGGGAATCGCTGGTACGGCATTCTGGCCTCCATTCAGGTGTGCGGGGAGACGCTGTTTTTATGCCTGATGCCGTGGTTTGTAAACCGCACCGGCGCGAAGTGGGCGCTGATCATCGCCGGACTGATCATGTCGGTCCGTATCGTAGGCTCCGCGATCCCGCTGGGTCCGGTGTGGATCGGCGCGGTCAAAATGATGCATGCGCTGGAAAAACCGCTGATCCTGGTGTCAGTATTTAAATTCATCGCCGCCAACTTCGACAACAAGCTGTCATCGACGGTTTACCTGCTGGTGCTGTTTGTCGCCTCCATCGCCACCGCCGTTTACTCGCCGCTGGCGGGGTATTTGTATGACACTATCGGCTTCGCGCAGACGTATTATATTCTGGGCGGTGTCGCCGGGGTATTTACGTTAATTTCGGTATTTACGCTTCGCGATAATAGAGAACCAACCGCGCCGGGGTCTGCGCCAGGCGCTGGCGTTGCGCAAAGCCATTAATCATCAATTCGCCCGGAAGCGGCTTTCGGGCGAATCAACGAAAACTCCACTGCACGCTCACCACAAATATCGCCGGGATAATAATCCCGGTTTCTACGCCGAAATAAGGGGTAAAATTGTACTGCAGGCCATGATAAATATAGGGAGAGAAACCGACGCCGGTCAGTTTCTTCGCCGTTCGATAGGTACCTGAATCGCCGCAATCGCTAAAAGCTTTAAAGAAGAACTCCCCGGTGTAGGCATAGACGCCCTTAAACGTCCAGCCATTTGTCCCCGCATACCAGTCTCTCCTTGCCCCCAGAGAGAGGCAGCGATCGTCAAAACTATTTTTCATGGTCCCGACTAACAGGCTGTACTTCGAATCTGCCGACAGCTTGCGCTCAACGGAAAAAAATTGATTATTGAATTTTTCGTTATATTGGCCGTGATTGCCGGTCATATGATAGACAAATGAACCGGTATTCACTGAATATAACGCCAGCTCGTCGGCATAAACTGGCGCTGTGCCAATCATTACCAGCGCGCACGCTGAACCACCCAACTTTTTAAACATCGGAAACCTGATAAAAAATGAAAATCCATAGCAGTGACTATTTTACTGTTTCTGGCTTAAACCTGATTTAAACCACCCTGCGCTGGCTCCGGCGGTAAAAGATGAATAACGGCGTTATTTTTCTCAACAATACGGATAATCAACGCCGTAAAAAGAGATGCTGCTGTCTGCGGGCTAACAAGAAAAGGAGTATAAACTTTCCGCCGATCTCTGTAGAATCCCTGCCCTGACCATCCCAATAATTGAACACTTTTTAAGCTATGAGCAATGTCACCCCTCAGCCGAAGATCGGCTTTGTCTCTCTGGGCTGCCCGAAAAATCTGGTGGACTCAGAACGTATCCTGACTGAACTGCGTACCGAAGGGTATGATGTGGTTCCCTCCTACGATAACGCTGATATGGTTATCGTTAACACCTGCGGCTTTATCGATAGCGCCGTGCAGGAGTCGCTGGAAGCGATTGGCGAAGCGTTGAAAGAAAACGGCAAAGTGATCGTCACCGGCTGCCTGGGCGCAAAAGAAGATCAGATCCGCGAGGTGCATCCGAAGGTGCTGGAAATTACCGGCCCGCACAGCTATGAACAGGTGCTGGAGCACGTCCACCACTACGCGCCGAAGCCTAAACATAACCCGTTCCTGAGCCTGGTGCCGGAACAGGGCGTGAAGCTGACGCCGCGTCATTACGCTTACTTAAAAATTTCTGAAGGCTGCAACCATCGCTGCACCTTCTGCATCATCCCGTCCATGCGCGGCGATCTCGTCAGCCGTCCGATTGGTGAAGTGCTGGCGGAAGCCAAACGCCTGGCCGACGCGGGGGTAAAAGAGCTGCTGGTGATTTCTCAGGACACCTCCGCCTACGGCGTCGATGTTAAACATCGCAGCGGCTTCCACAACGGTATGCCGGTTAAAACCAGCATGGTTAGCCTGTGCGAAGAACTGGCTAAGCTTGGCATCTGGGTGCGCCTGCACTACGTCTATCCCTATCCGCACGTTGATGATGTGATCCCGCTGATGGCGGAAGGCAAAATTCTGCCCTACCTCGATATCCCGCTGCAGCACGCCAGCCCGCGCATTCTCAAGATGATGAAGCGTCCGGGCTCCGCCGACCGTCAGCTGGCGCGTATCAAGCAGTGGCGCGAAGTCTGCCCGGAACTCACCCTGCGCTCGACCTTTATCGTCGGCTTCCCGGGCGAGACGGAAGAAGATTTCCAGATGCTGCTGGACTTCCTGAAAGAAGCCCGCCTCGACCGAGTCGGCTGCTTCAAGTACAGCCCGGTAGAAGGCGCGACCGCCAACGAACTGGCGGATCAGGTACCGGAAGACGTTAAAGAAGAGCGCTGGAACCGCTTTATGCAGCTTCAGCAGCAGATCTCCGCCGAACGTCTGCAGGAGAAAGTCGGCCGCGAAATTATGGTGCTGATCGACGAAGTCGATGAAGAAGGAGCCATTGGCCGCAGCATGGCCGATGCGCCAGAAATCGACGGCGCGGTGTACCTCAACGGCGAAAGTAAAGTCAAACCGGGCGACGTTGTGCGAATAAAAGTCGAACACGCCGACGAATACGATCTGTGGGGCAGCCGGGTTTAATTCCGCCCGCTGAACCTGTCCCGGATAGCGGCGCTCATGCGCCTTATCCGGGCAACAAAACCGCACAGGATTAACGTGCTGTGTGCTTTCCCGGACACCTGTCCGGGCTGCACAATCCTCGAACGCTACCCTTTTATCCTCGGATCCAGCGCATCGCGCAGGCCGTCACCCAGCAGGTTAAACGCCAGCACCGTCAGAAAAATCGCGATTGCCGGGAACAGCGCCACGTGCGGCGCCATCACCATATCCGCCCGCGCCTCGTTCAGCATCGCCCCCCACTCCGGCGTCGGCGGCTGCGCGCCAAGCCCCAGAAATGACAGGCTGGCGGCAGAGATAATCGACACTCCGATGCGCATCGTAAAGTAGACCACAATCGATGATACCGTTCCGGGCAAAATGTGGTTAAACAGAATGTTAGCGTCGCTGGCGCCAATGCTGCGCGCCGACTCTATAAAAGTCTGCTGCTTAAGCACCAGCGTATTACCGCGCACCAGACGCGCAAATGCCGGGATCGAAAAGATCGCCACCGCGATGATGACGTTCGACATTCCGCTGCCCATCACCGCCACGACGGCAATCGCCAGAAGAATGCCAGGGAAAGCAAACAGCACATCGCAGATGCGCATAATGATGCGATCCCACCAGCCTTCGTAATACCCGGCCAGTAGCCCAAGTACGGTGCCGATAGCCGCGCCGATCAATACCGCCAGTACCCCGGCGGCCAGCGAAATCTGCGCGCCGACCAGCACCCGGCTAAAAATATCGCGCCCCAGCGAATCAACGCCGAACCAGTGCATCATCGACGGGCCATCGTTGAGCCGATCGTAGTCAAAATAGTTTTCCGCATCGAACGGCGCGATCCACGGCGCCACGATCGCCACCGCAATCAGCAGCAGCACAAATATCCCCGCGCCCATCGCCACCGGCTGGCCGCGAAACCGCCGCCAGAACTCGTGCCACGGGGTACGTATCTGCCCGGGTTTAACCCCCGGCATCGCGTTGATAACCGCTTGTCTTCTCCAGTTGAGCAATCGCACCTTACTTATACCTGATAGCCGGATTAATGGCGGCATACAGTACGTCCACCACTAAATTAATAAGAATAAACTCCAGCGAAAACAGGAGCACTTCCGCCTGAATCACCGGGTAATCGCGCATCTCCACCGAGTCCACCAGCAAACGTCCGAGACCAGGCCAGTTAAAGACCTTTTCCACCACGATTGAACCGCCGAGCAAAAAGCCGAACTGTAGCCCCATCATAGTGACGACCGGGATCATCGCGTTGCGCAGGCCGTGCTTGAGCACCACCAGCGTTTCGCTGACGCCTTTCGCCCGCGCGGTGCGCATATAGTCTTCATGCAGAACATCGACGAACGAGGCGCGGGTAAAACGCGCCATCACCGCCGCCACCGCCGCGCCCAGGGTGAGCGAAGGCAGAATATAGTGCCGCCAGCTGTCGGCGCCCACCGTTGGCAGCCAGCCCAGTTCAACGGAAAAGATCTGCATCAAAAGCATACCGAGCGCAAAGGCCGGGAACGAGATGCCGGTGACCGCCAGCGCCATGCCTATACGATCCGGCCAGCGATTGCGCCACACGGCCGCCACGATCCCTGCCGCCATCCCGAAGATGACCGCCCAGCCCATACTGGCAATCGTCAGCCAGAAAGTGGGCATAAAACGGCTGGCGATTTCGCTGCTCACCGGGCGGCGGGAAGCCATCGAGGTGCCAAAGTCGCCCTGCAAAATGTTGCTGATATAGTGCCAGAACTGCACGTGCAGCGGGCGATCGAGCCCAAGCTGCTGGCGCACCATTCCCACCACCTGGGCATCGGCTTCCGGCCCGGCAATCAGCCGAGCCGGATCCCCGGGCAGCATATGCACGAACAGAAACACCAGCACCGCTACAATCAGCAGCGTGGGGATCAGCCCCAGCAGGCGTTTAATCACATAATTGAGCATGCTTCTCCTTGCGCAAATTCCCCGCAGCCTGCGCCCGGGGACCCACAACTCTCTACTTAAGATCCGCCTGTTCAAAGCTAAATCCGGTATCCGGCTGGATGTAGAAACCGGTCAGATTTTTACTGTGCGCCGAGACCAGCTTTTCTACGACCAGCGGCACCCACGGCGACTCTTTCCAGATAGTATCCTGCGCGTCTTTATACAGCCGCGTTTTTTCCTGCGCATCAGTGGTTTTCAGCGCGTCATTGAGATCTTTATCGACCTGCGGATTGCTGTAGAAAGCCGTATTAAACAGGGTCGGCGGCCAGTTTTGCGACGCAAACAGCGGCGACAGCGCCCAGTCAGCTTCCCCGGTCGACGCCGTCCAGCCGGTGTAGAACATGCGTACGCCGCTCTCTTTCTGTCCCTTACCTTCAACTTCCGCCGCGCGCTGGCCCGCATCCATCGCCGTCAGCTGCGCCTTAATGCCCACCTGCGCCAGCTGCTGCTGGGTAAACTGCAGTACTTTCTGCGCCGTGCTGTGGTTGTGCGATGACCATAGCGTCGTGGTAAAGCCATTCGGATAACCCGCCTCTTTCAGCAGCTCACGAGCTTTAGCCGGATCGTACGGCCAGGCGCTGTAGCTTTCAGCATAGGCGATAGACGGCGGCACCACGCCGGTCGCCGGTGTGGCGTAGCCGGCAAAAGCGACTTTTACCAGCGCCTGACGGTTGATAGCGTAGTTAATCGCTTCGCGCACTTTGGGATTATCGAACGGCTTCTGCGTCACGTTCATGCTGATATAGCGCTGCATAATTGACGGGCTGGCTACCAGCTCTAGCTTGCTGTTTTTCTCCAGCAACGGCGCTTGCTCGTAGGGGATCGGGAACGCAAACTGCGCTTCGCCGGTCTGCAGCATCGCCGCGCGGGTATTATTATCCACGACCGGGCGCCAGGTGATGGAGTCCAGCTTCGGCAGCCCTGGCTGCCAGTAACCGGCGAATTTTTTCACTTTCACAAAATCGGTCTGGTTCCAGGTATCGAGCTGATAAGGCCCGGTGCCAACCGGATGGAAGCCAATCTCTTTACCATATTTCTTCAGCGCCGCCGGAGAAATCATCGCCGTCGCCGGATGGGCCAGAATGTTAATGAACGCCGAGAAAGGCTGTTTGAGGGTAATTTTCACCGTGGTCGGGTCTACCGCTTCGGTGCTGGCGATATTTTTATACAGGTTATAACGCTTGAGATGGTTTTCCGGGTTGCTGGCGCGATCGAGGTTCGCCTTAACCGCTTCGGCATTAAACTCGGTACCGTCCTGGAACTTCACCCCCGGATGTAGCTTAATGGTATACACCAGGCCGTCCGGGGAAACGGTATAGCTTTCCGCCAGCACGTTCTGTAGCTTCATCTCTTTATCGAGGCCGAACAGCCCTTGATAGAAGGACTTGGCGACGGCCTGCGACAGCGTGTCGTTAGCATCATACGGGTCGAGGGTCGTAAAATTAGAACCGACCGCCACCACCACATCTTTTGCGGCCAGAGCCGGAGCGGCTGTCAGCGCCGAGGCGACGCCCAGCGCCAACAGCCATTTGCCTGATACGCGTTGAGTCATGTTGTTCTCCTGAAATGCTGCATTATTGGTGTCGTTGTTAGCGCGCCAGCACGTCGGCGGCGGACTCTCTGGCGACAAAGTGCCCCGGCCCCACCTGCTGTAACGGCGTACTGATCCCCTCTTCGCCCCGCTTGAAAATGTTACCCGGCAGCTCGTCGGAGAGCAGCACGCGCTGCGGACGGCGATGCGCAGGGTCAGCCACCGGAACGGCGGCCATCAGTTTACGGGTATAGGGGTGCTGCGGGTTTTCAAACACGGCGCGGCGCGGGCCAATCTCGACAATGCGCCCGCGATACATCACCGCCACGCGGTGGCTGATGCGCTCAACCACCGCCATGTCATGGGAGATAAACAGAAATGCGATGCCCATCTCACGCTGTAGATCGAGCATCAGATTGATAATTTGCGCGCGAATCGACACGTCCAGCGCCGATACCGACTCATCGGCAATCACCACTTTCGGATTGAGCGCCAGCGCGCGGGCAATACAGATGCGCTGCCGCTGGCCGCCGGAAAACTCGTGAGGGTAGCGCCACGCATGTTCCGGCTCCAGCCCGACGCGTTCCAGTAGCCAACTGACCCGTTCGCGGGCGGCATCGCCCTCCAGCAGCCGATGCACCCGCAGCGGCTCCATAATCGAATAGCCCACCGTTTGCCGTGGGTCGAGGGAAGCGTACGGGTCCTGAAAAATAAACTGAATATCGCGGCGCAGTGCCTGAAGCTTACCGCCCGTTAGCGTATCAATTCGCTGGCCGTTGAAGATAATGCTGCCACCCTGGGTCTCTACCAGCCGCAGCAGCGCCCGGCCGGTCGTCGATTTACCACACCCGGACTCGCCCACCAGGCTCAGGGTTTCGCCGGGCCATAAATCAAAGCTGACCTTTTCGACCGCATGCACCTCACGGGTTACGCGGTTGAGAATTCCGCTACGCAGCGGGAAGCGCGCCACCAGATCGCGAACTTTAAGGATCGGTTCTCCGGCCACAACGGTGTTCTGCCCCTCCGACGACGGGCTCTGGTTTAACAGCGGGAAGCGACGCGGCAGCGAAGTGCCGCGCATCGCGCCCAGCCGCGGCACCGCGGCCAGCAGCGCCTGGGTATACGGGTGCTTCGGCGCGCGAAAAATCTCTTCCACGCTGCCGGTTTCCACCGCTTCGCCGCGATACATCACCAGCACGCGGTCGGCGATATCGGCGACCACCCCCATATCGTGGGTAATAAAGATAACGCCCATCGCCATCTCTTTTTGCAGGACGGCAATCAGCTGTAAGATCTGCGCCTGGATAGTGACGTCCAGCGCGGTCGTCGGTTCATCGGCAATCAGCACCGCCGGACGACAAGAGAGCGCCATGGCGATCATCACCCGCTGACGCATCCCGCCGGAAAGCTGGTGCGGATAGCGTGAGAGCATCGCTTCCGCTTCCGGAATGCGCACCTGATCGAGCATTTTTTTCGCTTCGCGCAGGGCCTCATCATGCTTCAGGCCCTGATGTAAGCGGATAGATTCGGCAATCTGCTCGCCGATGGTGAAGACCGGATTGAGCGAGGTCATCGGCTCCTGGAAGATCATCGCCATATCCGCGCCGCGCACGCCGCGCATTTCAGCGTCAGACTGTTCGCTCAGCTCAATCACCTGCCGACTGCGACGGCGCAGAAGTAGCGCATCGCTGCGCACTTCGCTGACCGCCCGATCGAGCAGGCGCATCAGGGCCAGCGAGGTCACCGATTTTCCCGAGCCCGACTCGCCGACAATCGCCAGCGTTTCGCCGCGCCGCAGGGTAAACGACAGGTCGCGGACGGCGGAAAAAGCCTGCTGTTGCTGATTAAACACGACGTTCAGGCCGCGCACTTGCAGAACATCATCGGCATCGATTTCTTGACTATGCGGCAACGCCCTTTCCTCTTATTCGCGATAAATACCAATCGTGGGCGTATCGCCCGCATAACACCAGGCACGGTACATGCCTTCGCTGTTAAACGGCAGCGCCACGTTGCCTTCTCTGTCGATGGCGATCAGGCCGCCGCTACCGCCCAGCGCCGGAAGCTTCTCCATCACTACCCTTTCGCAGGCCTCCTGCAGGCTGAGCTGGCTATACTCCATCAGCGCCGAAATATCGTAGGCCGCCAGGGTCCGCATAAACACTTCCCCGGTACCGGTACAGGACACGGCGACGCTGGCGTTATTGGCGTAGCAGCCCGCTCCCGGCAGCGGGCTGTCGCCGACGCGTCCCGGTAGCTTATTGGTCATCCCGCCGGTTGAGGTCGCCGCCGCGAGGTTGCCCGTCAGATCCATGGCTACCGCGCCGACGGTCCCCATTTTGTGCCGCTCATCCAGCGGCGCGGCGTGGTGATCGAGCACGATATCGTCGCCTTCCTGCGCCTGACGCAGCTGCAGTAAACGCTCAGGAGTAGAAAACAAGCTGTTATCGACGCGCGCCATACCGCGGGAAGCGGCAAACGCTTCCGCCCCTTCGCCAATCAGTAGCACGTGCGGACTTTGCTCCAGCACCAGCCGCGCCGCCAGCACCGGATTGCGTAAATGCTGAACGCCGGCCACGGCTCCCGCCTGTAGGCTGTAACCATCCATGACGCAGGCATCGAGTTCATGGCGGCTATCGCGGGTAAACACGGAGCCAATACCGGCATTAAATAGCGGACACTCTTCCAGCAGCCGAACTGCTTCGGTTACCGTATCCAGCGCGCTGGCCCCGGCCGCCAGCATTTTTTGTCCACTATCGACAATCGCCGACAGCGCTGCCACGTACTCCCGCTCGCGCTCCGGCGTCATCTGCGCGCGGCTAATCGCCCCGGCTCCGCCGTGAATTGCTATAACCGCCTTACCCATCGCGCCATTCCTTAACGATAAAGTGTATAAATATCATTATCGTGCTGACTGTCCTATACAATTTTTGAATATAGAAAGAGCGGAGGGTGATGTAAAGCTTGTACCCAGGTGGGTTATAGCTCGTCTCTCTTTTCTGCCATATACCCGTCATACTTCAAGTTGCATGTGCGTTGGCTTCGTTACTCGGCTCATCCATGAGCCTCGCCCTGACGGGCCGCCGTTACACGGCGTTCAAATCTGTTCCGTACAGATTTGTCGCTCACCCCAGTCACTTACTGAAGTAAGCTCCCGGGGATGTAATGAGGGACATCCTTGTCCCTCACCAGAGGCAGCCTTCAGCTGTTCAAATTCGTTCCCGACGAATTTGTCCCTACGTCGCCGCCTGCCTGCAACGCGAATTATTTAAGGTATAATAGGCGTTTTCGATGTTTGCCCGCAGGAGAAACCCATGGATTTTACCGCCGGACTGATGCCGCTCGACACAGCCCTGACCCAGATGCTCAATCGTATTACGCCGCTGAATGCGACGGAAACCGTACCGCTGTTGCAGGCCTTTTCGCGCGTGACCGCCCATGATCTCGTTTCACCGCTCAACGTACCCGGTTTTGATAACTCGGCAATGGACGGCTATGCGGTACGCCTGGCGGATCTCACCGACGGCGCAGCGCTGCCGGTCACCGGCAAGGCCTTCGCCGGTCAACCTTTTAACGGTGACTGGCCGGCGGGCACCTGTATCCGCATTATGACCGGCGCTCCGGTGCCGGAAGGCTGCGACGCGGTGGTGATGCAGGAGCAGACGGAACAAACCGATGGAGGCATCCGCTTCCTCGCGCCGGTGAAAAGCGGACAGAATATCCGTCGTCTCGGCGAAGATATCGCCCACGGTGCGGTCGTTTTCCCTGCCGGCACCCGCCTGACCGTTGCCGAGCTGCCGGTTCTGGCCTCGCTGGGGATTGCCGACGTCGAGGTGATACGCAAAGTGCGCGTGGCGGTTTTCTCTACCGGCGATGAACTCCAGCTGCCGGGCCAGCCCCTCGCCGACGGGCAAATTTACGATACTAATCGCCTGGCGGTACACCTGATGCTGCAGGAGCTGGGCTGCGAGGTCATTAACCTCGGCATTATTCCCGACGATCCGGCTAAGCTGCGGGAAGTCTTTATCGAGGCCGATCGACAGGCAGACGTGGTGATTAGCTCCGGCGGCGTCTCCGTCGGCGAAGCAGACTACACCAAAGCGATTCTCGAAGAACTGGGTGAAATCGGCTTCTGGAAGCTGGCGATTAAACCGGGTAAACCTTTCGCTTTCGGCAAGCTCAACCACGGCTGGTTTTGCGGTCTGCCGGGCAACCCGGTTTCCGCAACGCTGACCTTCTACCAATTGGTTCAGCCGCTGCTGGCGAAGCTCTCCGGTAACGGTGGGCAGGCTCAGCCGATGCGTCTGCGCGTGCGCGCCGCGACCCATCTGAAAAAATCGCCCGGACGACTCGATTTTCAACGCGGCGTGCTGCAGCGCGGTCCGGACGGCGAACTGACGGTTAACAGCACCGGTCACCAGGGATCGCATATCTTCAGCTCATTCAGCCTCGGCAACTGCTTTATCGTGCTGGAGCGCGAGCGCGGCAACGTGGAAGCGGGCGAATGGGTGGACGTTGAGCCCTTTAATCATCTGTTCGGAGGGCTGTAATGAGCGTGGAGCTGAGCGATGCGGAGATGCTGCGCTATAACCGGCAGATTATTCTGCGCGATTTCGATTTTGACGGTCAGGAGCAGCTGAAAGCCTCCCGCGTGCTGGTTGTCGGCCTCGGCGGGCTGGGCTGCGCCGCCGCGCAGTATCTGGCGGCGGCAGGCGTCGGCCTGCTTACCCTGCTCGATTTCGACACCGTTTCGCTCTCCAACCTTCAGCGCCAGACTCTGCACAGTGACGCCACCATCGGCCAGCCGAAGGTCGACTCCGCCCGCGCCGCACTGGCGCGGATTAATCCCCACGTTCAGCTCACGGCGCTCAACGCGCGGCTGGAAGACGAGGCGCTGGCGGCGCAAATCGCCGCCCACGATCTGGTGCTCGACTGTACCGACAACGTCGCGATCCGTAACCAGCTCAACGCCGGATGTTTTCGTCATAAAACACCGCTGGTCTCCGGCGCGGCAATTCGCATGGAAGGGCAAATCAGCGTTTTTACCTGGCAGGAAGATGAACCCTGCTACCGCTGCCTGAGCCGTCTGTTTGGCGAAAACGCCCTCACCTGCGTTGAAGCCGGGGTGATGGCGCCGCTGGTCGGCACCATTGGTTCGCTACAGGCGATGGAAGCGATAAAGCTGCTGACCCGCTACGGCAGCCCGGCGACGGGAAAAATCGTCATGTACGACGCCATGCGCTGCCAGTTCCGCGAAATGAAGTTGATGCGTAACCCTCAGTGTGAGGTGTGTGGCACGCCTTAGCCCTTTTCCGGCGACTGCCGTCGCCGGATGATTTGTGACCCGCAGCGGCTTTTTAGCCTCCATTTTCCTCCCTCCTTCTGCTTGTTGATTTATATCAATACAACTTTCATTCGAAAGTAATTTAATCTTCATATGCAAACAAGAGGGTGAATCATGATCTTCAACATTCAGCGTTACTCAACCCATGACGGCCCGGGGATCCGCACTGTCGTATTCCTCAAAGGCTGTTCGCTGGGCTGCCGCTGGTGCCAGAACCCGGAAAGCCGCGCCCGCACGGCGGATTTGCTGTACGACGCCCGCCTTTGCCTGGACGGCTGCGACCTCTGCCAGCAGGCTGCGCCGGAAGTGATTACCCGTAAGCTGGACGGTCTGATTATCCATCGCGAAAAGCTCACCGATGCGCATATCGGCAAATTGCGCGACTGCTGCCCGACGACGGCGTTAACGGTGTGCGGCGAAGAGAAAAGCGTCGAAGAGATTATGGCCACGGTGCTGCGCGACAAACCGTTTTACGACCGCAGCGGCGGCGGCATCACGCTTTCCGGCGGCGAGCCGTTTATGAATCCCGAGCTGGCCCGACAGCTGTTTGAGGCCAGCCACCGCGCCGGGATCCACACTGCGGTCGAAACCTGCCTGCACGTGCCGTGGAAATACGTCGAACCCGCTTTGCCGTTTATCGATCTGTTTCTCGCCGATCTCAAGCACGTCAACGAAGCGATTTTCCAGCAGTGGACGGACGGCAGCGCCCGTCGGGTACTGGATAACCTGCAGCGCGTCGCGCAGGCCGGAAAGAAAATCATCATTCGCGTACCGCTGATCCAGGGCTTTAACGCCAACGAAAGCGATATCGCCGCCATTACCGATTTTGCCGCTGACCGTTTAAAGGTTGGCGAGATCCACTTTCTGCCTTACCACACGTTAGGCATGAATAAATACCAATTACTCAGTCAGCCCTATACCGCTCCGGATAAACCGCTTGCTGCACCCGAGCTGCTCGCCTTCGCGCAGCACTATGCTCAGAGCAAAGGTTTAACGGCGACTCTACGAGGATAACCTTTTGACAACGTTGAAACTGGATACTCTGAGCCCGCGCATACAGGCGCATAAAATGGCGCTGGTGCATATCGTCAAGCCGCCGGTCTGTACCGAACGCGCCCTGCACTATACCCAAGCCTATCAGCAGCATCTGGATAAACCGATCCCGGTACGCCGCGCGCTGGCGCTGGCCCACCACCTGGCGGAACGCACAATCTGGATCAAGCACGATGAACTGATCGTCGGCAACCAGGCCAGCGAAGTTCGCGCGGCGCCAATCTTCCCGGAATACACCGTTAGCTGGATCGAAAAAGAGATCGACGACCTCGCCGATCGCCCCGGCGCCGGTTTTGCCGTTAGCGAAGAAAACAAACGCGTGCTGCACGAAGTGTGTCCGTGGTGGCGCGGTCAAACGGTACAGGACCGCTGCTACGGCATGTTCACCGATGAGCAAAAAGCGCTGCTGGCCACCGGCATTATCAAAGCGGAAGGCAATATGACCTCCGGCGATGCTCACCTTGCAGTCAACTATCCGCTGCTGCTGGAAAAAGGCCTCGACGGCATGCGCGCGAAAGTCGCCGAGCGCCGTTCGCGCATTAACCTGACCGTACTGGAAGATCTGCACGGCGAGCAGTTCCTGAAAGCCATTGATATCGTGCTGGAAGCGGTGAGCGAACACTGTAAGCGCTATGCCGGGCTGGCGCGCAGCATGGCCGCGACGGAAAGCCGTGAATCCCGCCGCGACGAGCTGCTGGCTATTGCCGAAAACTGCGACATCATCGCCCATGAGCCGCCGAAAACCTTCTGGCAGGCGCTGCAGCTGTGCTATTTCATCCAGCTGATTCTGCAGATCGAGTCCAACGGTCACTCGGTCTCTTTCGGCCGTATGGACCAGTATCTCTACCCTTACTACCGCCGCGACGTTGAGCTGGCACACTCTCTGGATCGCGAACACGCCATTGAGCTACTGCACTGCTGCTGGCTTAAACTGCTGGAGGTGAACAAAATTCGCTCCGGCTCGCACTCTAAGGCTTCCGCCGGGAGCCCGTTGTATCAGAACGTCACCATCGGCGGCCAGAATCTGGTGGACGGTAAAGCGCAGGATGCGGTGAACCCGCTCTCCTACGCCATCCTGGAATCCTGCGGTCGGCTGCGTTCGACTCAGCCTAACCTCAGCGTGCGCTATCACGCGGGCATGAGCAACGACTTCCTCGACGCCTGCGTGCAGGTGATCCGCTGCGGCTTCGGCATGCCGGCGTTCAACAACGATGAAATCGTCATCCCGGAATTTATCAAGCTGGGGATCGAGCCGCAGGACGCCTACGACTATGCCGCTATCGGCTGCATTGAAACCGCCGTCGGCGGTAAATGGGGCTATCGCTGCACCGGGATGAGCTTTATCAACTTCGCCCGCGTCATGCTGGCAACCCTGGAAGGCGGCCGCGACGCCACCAGCGGCCAGGTTTTCCTGCCGCAGGAACATGCGCTGTCAAAAGGCAACTTCGACAACTTTGAACAGGTCCTGGCCGACTGGGATACGCAGATCCGCTACTACACGCGCAAATCTATCGAGATTGAGTACGTGGTCGATACCATGCTGGAAGAGAACGTGCACGATATCCTCTGCTCGGCGCTGGTCGATGACTGCATTGAGCGTGCGAAGAGCATCAAGCAGGGCGGCGCGAAATATGACTGGGTATCCGGTCTGCAGGTCGGTATCGCTAACCTCGGCAACAGCCTGGCGGCGGTGAAGAAACTGGTGTTCGACCAGGGCGTCATTGGTCAACAAGAGCTGGCCAAAGCGCTGGCTGAAGACTTCGAAGGCCTGACCCACGAGCAGCTGCGCCAGCGCTTAATCAACGGCGCGCCGAAATACGGTAACGATGAAGATAGCGTCGATATTTTGCTGGCTCGCGCCTACCAGACCTATATTGATGAGCTGAAGCTGTATCATAACCCGCGCTATGGCCGCGGCCCGATCGGCGGTAACTACTACGCCGGCACCTCGTCCATCTCCGCCAACGTGCCGTTTGGCGCTCAAACGATGGCGACGCCGGATGGCCGTAAAGCGCACTCGCCGCTGGCGGAAGGGGCAAGTCCGGCTTCCGGTACCGACCACCTGGGGCCGACCGCGGTAATCAGCTCGGTAGGTAAACTGCCAACCGGCTCAATTCTTGGCGGCGTACTGCTTAACCAGAAGCTGAACCCGGCTACGCTGGAGAATGAGTCGGATAAGCAGAAACTGATGGTGCTGCTGCGCACCTTCTTCGAGGTGCACAAAGGCTGGCATATTCAGTACAACATCGTGTCGCGCGAAACGCTGCTGGAAGCGAAGAAACATCCTGACCAGTATCGTGATTTAGTGGTCCGCGTGGCCGGATACTCGGCGTTCTTTACCGCCCTGTCGCCGGATGCTCAGGACGATATTATCGCCCGTACCGAGCATACGCT
This sequence comes from Klebsiella sp. S69, assembly GCF_016516145.1. Lineage (NCBI taxonomy): Bacteria > Pseudomonadati > Pseudomonadota > Gammaproteobacteria > Enterobacterales > Enterobacteriaceae > Klebsiella > Klebsiella sp. S69. The sequence continues at coordinate 163,922 of NZ_JACVUU010000015.1, forward strand.
GTAAGCCACATCCCCCGGCTTGCGCTGCGCTTAGCCGGGCTACAGGTTCGAAGCCGTTTGCGGGCCGGTAGTCCGGGTAAGGCGTTTACGCCGCAACCCGGGGTTTTATGCTGCACAAGGGTGAACACAAACTTTCATTCGAAATAAATTTGTGCTCCCCATCACATTGTAATTAGAATGTTACTGGTCGAAGTTAAGCCAGGAGCATGTGTTATGACCGTTAAAGTTATCGTCACCGATATGGACGGAACTTTTCTCAATGACGCCAAGCAGTACGATCGCTCGCGTTTTCTTGCGCAGTTCGCGCAACTCCAGCAGCAGGGTATTGAATTTGTGGTCGCCAGCGGCAACCAGTACTATCAGCTGATCTCTTTTTTCCCGGAAATCCGCGACCAAATCTCCTTTGTTGCCGAGAACGGCGCGCTGGTTTTCGAACACGGTCAACAGCTGTTCCACGGTGAACTTACCCGCCATGAATCCCAGGTGGTGATTGGCGAACTGCTCAAAGACCCGCAGCTCAACTTTGTCGCCTGCGGCCTCGAGAGCGCTTACGTCAGCGATCGCGCGCCCGACGCCTTTGTCGCGCTGATGTCAAAGCACTACCATCGTCTGCAGCGTATTGGCAGCTACCATGACATCGACGATAAACTGTTTAAGTTTTCCCTTAACCTGCCGGATAGCGAAATTCCGCAGCTTATCGACAAACTGCACGTCTCGCTGGACGGCATTATGAAGCCGGTCACCAGCGGTTTTGGCTTCGTCGATTTGATCATCCCCGGCCTGCATAAAGCCAACGGTATCAGCCGCTTGCTTAAGCGCTGGAACATTTCGCCGCAGGCGTGCGTAGCCATCGGCGACAGCGCGAACGACACGGAAATGCTGAAGCTGGTGAGATACTCTTTCGCAATGGCCAATGCCGCCGAAAGCATTAAAGCGGTATCGCGTTATGCTACCGATGACAACAACCACGACGGCGCGCTGAAGGTGATTCAGGCCGTCCTCGACCACGCCACCCCGTTCGACGAGTAGCGCCTCTCCGGGGCTTACCGCCCCGATTTTCCATTTTGTGCATCTCCGCATAATTTTAAACTTGCATTAACTTAATTTTAACTTAAATTATCGTATGTAAGATTTAATACTTTCGAATGAAAGATGAGAGGTCATTATGGCTATTACCTGTACCTGTGAAACTTTACCTGCCGACCCAAAAGCGGCCATCCGCCAGATTAAGCAAGAGCTGCGGGCGCAAATTGGCGACGTGCAGGCGGTGTTCGATCGTCTGACGGCGCGAATCGCTGCGCGTGTGGAAGAGATTGATGCCCTTAAAACCAGCGGACAGGACGTCTGGCCGACGATCCCGTTCGCCGATATTGCCCGGGATCGGGTTACGCAAGCCCAGCGCGAGCTCATCAAGCGTCGCGGCTGCGTGGTGATCAAGGGCCATTTTCCCCGCGAACAGGCGCTGGGATGGGATAACTCGATGCTCGCGTATCTGGACCGCAACCATTTCGATGAGGTCTACAAAGGTCCCGGCGATACTTTTTTCGGTTCACTGGAAGCGTCGCGCCCGGAAATCTATCCGATTTACTGGTCCCAGGCGCAGATGCAGGCGCGCCAGAGCGATGAAATGGCCGCCGCACAGTCATTTCTTAACCGCTTGTGGACGTTTAACCACGACGGCAAGCAGTGGTTTAACCCGGATATCAGCGTTATTTACCCGGACCGCATTCGCCGCCGCCCGCCGGGAACCACCTCGAAAGGTCTGGGCGCGCATACCGATTCCGGCGCCCTGGAGCGCTGGCTACTACCGGCCTATCAGAAAGTGTTTGCCGACGTGTTTAACGGCAATGTTGATGCTTACGACCCGTGGGACGCGGCGCATCGTACTGACGTCGAAGAGTACACGGTCGACAATACCACCAAATGCTCGGTATTCCGTACCTTCCAGGGCTGGACCGCGCTCTCCGATATGATCCCCGATCAGGGCCTGCTGCACGTCGTGCCGATCCCGGAAGCTATGGCTTACGTACTGCTGCGTCCGCTGCTCGACGATGTGCCGGAGGATGAACTGTGCGGCGTCGCGCCGGGCAAGGTATTGCCGATTTCGGAAAAATGGCACCCGCTGCTGATCAAAGCCTTAAGCTCTATTCCGGCGCTCAATGCGGGCGATTCGGTATGGTGGCACTGCGACGTCATCCACTCAGTCGCGCCGGTGGAAAATCAGCAAGGCTGGGGCAACGTCATGTATATTCCCGCCGCGCCGATGTGTGAGAAAAACCTCGCCTACGCGCAGAAGGTTAAAGCCGCGCTGACGCGCGGCGCTTCGCCGGGAGATTTCCCGCGTGAAGATTATGAAACCGACTGGGAAGGCCGCTTCACGCTGGAGGATTTAAATGTCCACGGCAAGCGGGCGCTGGGGATGGCGGATTAATCGTCGTATAACCCCTTAGGCTCAACGGCGGTGCGGCGGTTACCGGCACGTATCCGCCGCACCGAATCACGTACCGCCAGCGTACCATGCAATAATAGTGAGCCGTGCGGCGCATCGGGACGAATCAGCCTCTGCTGCAACAAATGTACTGCTTCAACGCCTAATTCATCGCGCGGGACGTGGACAGCGGTTAACGGCACATCCTGAATCGCCGCCAGGTTAAAGCCGTCGATACTCATGATAGAAATATCCTGCGGCACGCGTAATCCGCGCTTCTGCAGAGCAGCGATCGTCCCTGCCGCCATAAAATCACCGCCTACCAGAAACGCCGTTGGCAGCGGGCCATCACCGCGCTGATCCAGCCACTCGCCCACTTTTGTCTCAGTATCCCGGGCGCTGAAATTGGCGACGTCGATTAAATCCATGCTATCGACGAAGCGCAGATTCCGCGCACGCCACGCCTGCTTAATCCCCAGTAAACGCAGTTCCATAGTATAGCGGCGCAGGCACATCACGTTCATGATCGCCTGGTGCCCCATCTCAAACAGATAGCGGGCGGCGAATTGACCGATCAGTCGATGATCCGGCGCGACGGAAGGGAGGCGCATTCCGGCGTCGTGGCAGTTAATCATCACGCAGGGTTTAGCCAGGTCCGCCGCCAGATCGTGAATATGCGGATCGTCGATTCCCAGTAAGATGGCGGCCTGGGTCGATGTTTCATGCATACGCTGCAAAAACAAATTGGCATCGCTGTCATTCTCCTCCAGCGCGCAGTAGCGCAGATGCACCTCATGGGGCACCAGCGCCGAATTGATGCTCTGAATAACGCGATAGTAGTAAATATCTGTACGCTCATCGAACGCCCGCTGAGGGGCAAAGACCACCAGATTATTGAGCAGCATTCTCCCGGCGGCGATACCGTCCATGACGCCCAGCTCGCGAGCGCACTCCAGAACCCTCTGGCGGGCTCTGGCGCTGGTATTCGCTTTCCCTGCCAGCACTCGCGATACCGTACTGACAGAGAGCCCCGTGCGGCCCGCTATTTCGCTCACTTTTAGCTTTTTATCCATTTTGTGATCGCGCTCTAATTTGCTGATGAAAAAATTTTCATATTCAGAATATGAATATTTTTAAGGGAATTGCCCGCTTCTTACTGCGATCGCGATCGGCTCATGAAAAAATTTGCAGAATTGCCGCTAGGGTCCACCTCTTTTCTCCCTTAGCCTGAATTGGTCCACCACAAATCAAATAAGTCAACCAATCGTGGCGGAACAGCAGCATTATCGAACAACGAAACAGAAAATTTTAGCGACCACTCAGGAATCAGGCTGGTCAATTTTCCCTACTACATGTCTCGTGGAGAGTTCTATGAGCCAAGGTCTCAATAATGATATGGCGGTGAGTAAATCAGGCCGCATAGTAAAAAATCTGCGCTGGTGGATACTGGTGCTGTTTTTGCTGGGCGTGACCGTGAACTACATTACGCGCAACTCGCTGGGGATTATCGCCCCGGAATTAAAAACCTCGTTGGGGATTACCACCGAACAGTATTCATGGATAGTCGGCGCATTTCAGCTGGCCTATACCATTTTCCAGCCGCTCTGCGGCTGGCTCATCGACGTAATCGGCCTCAAGCTCGGCTTTATGATTTGCGCCACGCTGTGGGCCGTCGCCTGCATTGCCCATGCCGGTGCGGGAAGCTGGCTGCACCTGGCGATCCTGCGCTTTTTTATGGGCGGCGCTGAGGCTGCGGCGACGCCAGCCAACGCCAAAACGCTGGGTGAGTGGTTTCCAAAATCCGAGCGGCCGATAGCGGCTGGCTGGGCTGGCGTCGGTTTCTCGGTCGGCGCCATGCTGGCGCCGCCGATTATCTACTTTGCGCACGCCTCGTTCGGCTGGCAGGGCGCATTCATGTTCACCGGCGCGCTGGCGCTCTTGTGGGTCGTGCTGTGGTGGGCGTTTTATGATAATCCGGAGAAGCACCCTAACCTCGGGAAAGCTGAGCTGGCGCTGATCCAGCAGGATAATGAAGCACCGCCGGTCAAACTGCCCTTCTTTACCGCGCTGAAAACCGTATCAAAAAACAAGCGCTTCTACGGTATCGCCATTCCGGCCTTTATGGCGGAACCCGCCTGGGCGGTGCTGAGCTTCTGGGTACCGCTCTATCTGGCAAAAGAGCACGGGATGGATTTAAAGCAAATCGCTATGTTCGCCTGGCTGCCGTTTCTGGCGGCCGACCTCGGCAGCGTCGCCAGCGGCTATCTGACCAAACTGTATACCCGCTGGTTCGGCTGTTCACGGGTGAACTCGGTGGTCGCCAGCTCCGTGACCGGCGCCTTCCTGATGATTTCGCTCGCCACCGTGGCGATCACCCGCGATCCCTATATCACCATCGTACTGATTTCAATAGGCGGCTTCGGTCACCAGATTATCTCCTGCATGCTCAGCGCGCTGGTGGTGGAGTCGTTCGATAAAGGACAGATGGCGACCGTGAACGGCATGCGCGGATCCGCCGCGTGGATCGCCAGCTTTCTGTTCTCACTGTTAATTGGGGTCACCGCCGACAAAATCGGCTTCAACCCGCTGTTTATCGCCATGGGGTTCTTTGACCTGATTGGCGCGGTATTCCTGGTGGCATTTATTGCTGAACGTCGCGCAAAACGCGCCTGAGAGTGGATGTAAAAAATGAAGACTTTGAAAAACTGGACTTTACGCCAACGGCTGGAGCACCACGTTGAGCTGACCGTCGACGGCCAACACACCCTGTGTCTGTACGTTCTGGAAGAGAATATGTTCCGCGTGCTGCTGAAACGGCACGGTCAGCTGGCGGTGGATCGCACCTGGAGTATCGCTCCCGGACAGGATGTGCCGTGGGAAGGCCGTCCGCGCGAAGAGCTAAGCGGCTTTAGCCTCCCCGCCTGGCAGCTCACGGAACAGGAAGGCACCCTCTGTATCGTCACCGAACAGCTGCGCGTTATCGTCCACCAGCCGCTGTGGCTGGAATGGAGCTATCGCGATGAAGCCGGCGAGTGGCAGCCGCTGGCGAACGACCGCCCGACCAGCGCCTATCTGGCGAATGCGCACGGCGACGGCGTTGCCCACTACCTGAGCCGACGTAAAGATGAGCGCTTCTACGGTCTGGGTGAGAAGGCGGGCGATCTGCAGCGTACCGGCAAACGCTATGAGATGCGTAACCTCGACGCGATGGGGTATAACGCGGTGAGCACCGACCCGCTGTATAAACATATTCCATTTACCATCGCGCAGCGTAGCGATGTCAGCTACGGCCTGTTTTACGACAACCTGAGCAGCTGCTGGCTGGATCTCGGTAACGAAATCGATAATTACCATACCGCCTATCGCCGCTGGCAGGCGGAAGCTGGCGACATCGATTACTATCTGTTCACCGGCAAGCGCGTACTGGATATCACTAAAGCCTTCGTTCGCCTGACCGGTAAAACGCTGTTTGGGCCAAAATGGAGCCTCGGCTATAGCGGTTCGACGATGCATTACACCGACGCGCCGGATGCGCAAAACCAGCTGATGAACTTTATCCGTCTGTGCGATGAACACGCCATTCCGTGCGATTCGTTTCAGCTCTCATCCGGCTATACCTCGATTAATGGCAAACGCTATGTCTTTAACTGGAACTACAATAAAGTGCCGCAGCCGCAGGTGATGAGCCAGGCCTTCCACGATGCCGGGCTGAAGCTCGCCGCCAATATTAAGCCCTGCCTGCTGCAGGACCATCCGCGCTATAACGAAGTGGCGGAACGCGGGCTATTTATTCGTGATTCACAGGCCGATGCCCCCGAGCGCTCCAGCTTCTGGGACGACGAAGGGTCGCACCTCGACTTTACCAACCCGCAGACCGTCGCCTGGTGGCAGGAAGGCGTGACAACCCAGCTGCTGGAGATGGGTATCGACTCCACGTGGAACGATAATAACGAGTATGAAGTGTGGGACGGCGAAGCCCGCTGTTATGGGTTTGGCCAGGAGATTGCCATTAAACATATTCGCCCGGTCATGCCGCTGCTGATGATGCGCGCGTCGCTGGAGGCTCAGCAGCGCTTTGTGCCGCACAAACGTCCGTATCTTATCTCTCGTTCCGGCTGCGCCGGGATGCAGCGCTATGTTCAGACCTGGAGCGGTGATAACCGTACTAACTGGGACACGCTGCGCTACAACACCCGGATGGGGCTGGGAATGAGCCTCTCCGGACTGTTCAACGTCGGCCACGATGTTGGCGGCTTCTCTGGCGATAAACCGGACCCGGAACTGTTCGTTCGCTGGGTGCAAAACGGCGTTATGCATCCGCGCTTTACCATTCACTCATGGAATGACGACCAGACGGTTAATGAAGCGTGGATGTATCCGGAAATCACGCCGGCCATCCGTGCGGCCATTGAGCTGCGCTATCGTCTGCTGCCGTACCTCTATACCCTGCTCTGGCAGGCTCACGCCGACGATGAACCGATGCTGCGCCCGACCTTCCTCGATCACGAGCACGATCCGCAGACGTTTGCCGAATGCGACGACTTCCTGTTGGGTCGCGATCTGCTGGTCGCCAGCGTCGTCGAGCCCGGTGAGCGTCAGCGCCGCGTCTGGCTACCGGCTAATCAGGACGGCTGGTACGACTTTGATAGCCACCAGTGGTTCGCCGGCGGGCAGTGGATAGTCCTTGATGCGCCGCTGGAAAAGCTGCCGCTGCTGGTTCGTGCCGGAGCAGGCCTGCCGCTCAGCGAACGCATCCGTCACGTTGATGCGCAAAAAGACGATCGTCGTGAACTGAAACTGTTCCCGCTGAAAGGCGTGGGAACCCGCCGCGGCCTGCTGTTTGAGGATGATGGCGAAAGCTGGGGTTACCAGAATGGCCATGCGCTGTGGGTAGAGTGGGAAATGGTTTGCGATAGCGCCAGCATCAATCTGAAGGTCAACGCGCGCGGCGATTATCGACCGGCGTGGAAAGCGTTGAAGGTGTCGTTACCGGCAGGGGAAACCCGCAGGCTGCTGGTGAATGGTGAAGAAAAGAGCGAGTGGCGGGTGTAGTGCGGATAAGGCGCTGCAGCGCCGCCGGGGCATTCAACCACTCTGTTCTCTGCAAAGGGTATTCTGCGCACTGTTCCCGGGGGCGGCGCTTAACGCGCCTTGCCCGGGCTATAGGTTCACCGCCGTCCGCGATCCGGTAGCCCGGGCAGATGCGCAGCATCGCCTCCGGGGAATTCAGCCGCTCTGTTCTCTGCAAGGGGTA